>JAIDHZ010000347.1 GCA_029052995.1 Lachnospiraceae bacterium
TATGTAAATTTATATAAAGGAAAAAAAGTGTAATTATGTTTTGAAAGAAAAGTGGGAAATATATATATGGATAGATTTAAAATAAATTTTGAATTAAAGGAACTTGAACAAGTGGCTCTTTGGGGACAAAAACCGAACCAAAGTATACATTGGTTTGGCTTAACAGATGGATGGTTATGGATTGATGTTGGAGAACAAACCATATATGAGTATACAAAAGAAGCTCAGAGTTATTTTGAGGAGCCTAATCTTAAATATGTTGATTATCAGATTTCACGTTTTTTAGAAGATTTTTCATTTCTTTTCCAATATATAGCGGAATCTCTTTTTTAACAAAGCCACAAATGCATACTGACTGGGATAATGTAATGCGTTTATATGAAAAAATGAATTCTGAGATTGGTGAATTGCCAGCCAGTTCATAATATTTTCAAATTAAGGATAAATGGAAGGATACCTGTATATGTAATGTTTGATGGTGACCATACAATGGACTAAAAGTAAAGACGGGAACATCTGATTGTATTATTGGGATCTGGAAGAATATATGTAAAAAACAGGAAAAATATTAATGATGAAATCTTCGCTATTATAGAATAATGTAAAAAACAGAATTTAAATTCCTAAAACCATTTACTAATACTAAAAATGAGCCAAGGGAATATGCGTAAATATCCTCTTGGCTCACTGCTCGGAATAAACCAACTGTTACATTGTTGTGCCTCTACCACAAATTATTATTGTCTTTATCCCTGCTCTATGCTAAAATACTTCACTAGGACAACCGTGTTGCAGGGTGGGCTGACCTCTCATTTTTTTACAGAATGGGGGTGATGCCTATGAAAAATCAGAATAACAATAATTTTGATTTTAAGGATTTAATGACCTTTGGTCTTTTCCTTTTGGCATTGCTTACATTCGTTTTTACGTTTTGTAAGTAACCATACATAGAAAAACCACCCCTAAACTTTGACCGAGTACAGGGTGGATTTTTCTATTTCGCATTTTGGGTCAACCCACCTTGTGGGCGGTTGTTCCTTTTATATGTTTACTATATCATGTCTCTCCTGTTTTTTCAAGAAGAAAATCTTTGTCCATTCCAATTCCACATTCATGGGAAAATCATGGAAATATACATCTTATACGCTTTTATCATATTCAAGAAATGCCCAATCTATCAGCATTTCAAGCCTTTTTATTTCTCCAAGCTCTTCATTGTCGGGAACTTAAACCACGCTTTTTACCAATCTTTATATTGTTACATAAGCCTATATTTTAGATATTATCAGCTTCCTTCTTTCACACAAAACTTTGCTTTTCATTATATCTGCACAAAATAAACAAATTTAGCGTGAATTATTTTTACCTTTCAGAACTGTCATCGTACTCTGATTTGCGAAAATTTTATAATTGACTATCATTGGCATTTCATATAAAATGAATTTTAAGTATGTTTTTGTACAAAATTCAGGCATTTATACATAGCTTGTTTTCAGTATACACATAATGAATACATCAAACAATACGGAGGAAAAGAAATGGCAGTTAAATATGTATTTGTCACCGGTGGTGTAGTTTCCGGACTTGGAAAAGGAATTACCGCAGCATCATTAGGGCGGCTTTTGAAGGCACGGGGCTATAAGGTAACCTGTCAGAAATTCGACCCATATATTAATATTGACCCGGGTACAATGAATCCCATTCAGCACGGTGAAGTATTTGTTACTGACGATGGGGCTGAGACGGATTTGGATCTTGGTCATTATGAACGTTTTATTGACGAAAACCTCAACAAAAAGTCTAACGTTACAACCGGCAAGGTTTACTGGAGTATTTTACAAAAGGAACGCCGTGGCGATTTTGGTGGACATACTGTACAGGTAATTCCACACATTACTAACGAGATTCAGAGCCGTTTTTACAGGAACCTTGATTCTGATGGAACGGAATTTGCAATTATCGAGGTGGGTGGTACTGTCGGAGACATCGAAAGCCAGCCCTTTTTAGAGGCAATAAGACAGTTCCAACACACCGTAGGACATGATAACTGTATTATGATTCATGTAACCTTAATTCCATATTTGAAGGCTTCCGGTGAAATGAAGACAAAACCAACTCAGGCCAGTGTCAAAAATCTTCAGTCTCTTGGTATTCAGCCGGATATCCTGGTATGTCGTTCTGACTATCCGTTAGAGGAGGGAATGAAAGACAAGATTGCACTATTTTGCAATGTGCCAAGTGAAAATGTTATTCAGAATTTGGATGTTGAGGTATTATACGAAGCACCACTTGCAATGGAAAAAGAGCGGCTTGCCAATGTGGTATGCAAATGTCTTCATGTGGATTGTCCGGAACCTGATTTGGACGAATGGATTGCCATGATTGACCGCTGGAAGAATCCTGTAAAGAAGGTTAAGATTGCATTGGTAGGTAAATATGTATCCCTGCACGATGCTTATATATCTGTTGTGGAAGCACTTAAGCACAGTTCCTATGCCTGTAATGCAGACTTAGAGATTTTATGGAAAGATTCAGAATTGTTAAATGATGATAACATTGATGAAGAGTTGAAGGATGCTGATGGTATTATTGTTCCCGGTGGTTTTGGTGACCGCGGCGTTGAAGGTATGATTAGTGCAATCAGATATGCAAGGGAAAACAGGATTCCATATCTTGGTCTTTGCCTCGGCATGCAGCTTACCATTGTAGAATTTGCACGGCACGTTATCGGATATCATGATGCACATTCCAGCGAATTTGATCCAAACAGCATGCATCAGGTTATACACATAATGCCGGATCAGGATGGCATCACCGATCTTGGGGGAACCTTACGACTTGGTGCCTACCCCTGTGTACTACAGGAAGGATCTAAAGCTTATGAATTATATGGCAAAAAAGAGATCACAGAACGACACCGGCATCGTTATGAGGTGAACAACGACTACCGTAAGGCATTGACTTCCAATGGCATGAATTTGGTGGGTCAGTCCCCAGACGGACACATTGTGGAAATGATTGAGATTCCTAATCATCCATGGTTTGTCGGGACTCAGGCACATCCGGAATTTAAGTCAAGACCAAACAAGCCACATCCGCTATTTAAAGGGTTTATTTCTGCTTCATTAGAATATAAGGAAAACAGATAAAATATAAAAGAGTTATCTCATTTTTCGAAAAAATATAAACAATAAAATCCTCTTTCTTTTTGTAAACAAACGAATCATTTCAGATTGTTTGGGTCTTGCAATTAGAAAGGGGATTTATTATGTTCTCATGTTTTCACAAAATATCCATCAAATTACAATTGCGAAATAGTAAAAGAACGATTATAATTAAATGTGCTGTAAAAAGGATATAATAGAAAGAAGAAAGTTCTGAATACAATTAGGAGGATAAAGATTTGGAAGAAAATAATAATCAGCAGAATAATAATGAAAACAATAATGGAAAGAAATCCCCGAACCGCAGTGTTGCGTTGATGCTTGCAATTGCAGTTGGACTTACCATGTTGTTTTATATGGGATATACCAGATTTCAGACAGGTCAGAAAGAAGAGATTTCTTATAGTCAGTTTCTGGATATGATTAATGAAGGGAACGTTAAGGAGGTTAAGATTTACAGCTCTACGCTTGAGGTAACTCCGAAGAAAGATAAAAAGAATAAGAAATCGACAGGGAAAACAACTTATTATGCAAATCGAATTTCTGATTTGAATTTGGTTGACCGTCTGGAAGAAGCAAAGACAAAAGGAGAGTTGGACTACAAGGCAATGGATGAAAGCGGTTCTGCCATGTTAATGAATATTTTGTCATGGGTGTTGATGATTGGTGTGTTTTACCTGATTATCTGGTTGTTTATGCGTTCAATGACAAAAAGCGGCGGAATGATGGGAGTTGGCAAAAGCAATGCCAAGATGTACGTGGAAAAGCAGACCGGTGTTACCTTTGCAGATGTTGCGGGACAGGAGGAATCAAAGGAATCATTAAAAGAAATGGTTGACTTTCTGCATAATCCGAAAAGGTATCTGGACATTGGTGCAAAGCTGCCAAAGGGGGCGTTGCTGGTAGGCCCTCCGGGAACAGGTAAGACGTTACTTGCAAAGGCTGTGGCAGGAGAGGCAAATGTTCCGTTTTTCTCTTTGTCCGGTTCGGATTTTGTGGAATTATATGTAGGTGTGGGAGCTTCCCGTGTCAGGGATTTGTTTAAACAGGCAAATTCCATGGCACCGTGTATTATCTTTATTGACGAGATAGATGCCATCGGAAGGAGTCGTGACAGCAAATATGGAGGCGGTGATTCGGAAAGAGAACAGACCTTGAATCAGCTGCTTTCTGAGATGGACGGTTTTGACACCTCAAAGGGTATTGTTATTCTTGCTGCTACCAACCGGCCGGAAATTCTTGATAAGGCATTGCTGCGTCCGGGACGTTTTGACCGCCGTGTAATTGTGGAAAAACCGGATTTGAAGGGAAGAATTGAGACGTTAAAGGTTCATGCAAAAAATGTAAAAATGGACGATACTGTTGATTTTAATGAGCTTGCACTTGCCACAAGCGGTGCTGTTGGAGCTGACCTGGCAAATATTATTAATGAGGCAGCTTTACTGGCCGTAAAGCAGGGAAGGGAATTTGTTAATCAGGCTGATTTGTTTGAGTCCGTTGAGGTCGTTTTTGCAGGAAAGGAAAAAAAGGACCGCATTTTAAGCAAGAAAGAAAAGCGTATTGTTGCATATCACGAAACAGGCCATGCGTTATGTACGGCTCTGCAAAAGCATACAGAACCGGTGCAAAAGATAACAATTGTACCAAGAACTATGGGTGCATTGGGATATGTATGGCAGGTGCCTGAAGAAGAAAAATATATGGACACCAAGGAAGAAATGGAAGCTGATATTATAACATTTTGTGCAGGACGTGCGGCCGAGGCAATCAAATTTGATTCTGTGACCACCGGGGCTGCAAATGATATAGAACAGGCAACACGTATTGCAAGAACAATGGTGACTGTATATGGTATGTCAGATAAATTTGGAATGGTGGGCTTAGAGTCCGTGCAGAACCGTTATTTAGACGGCAGGCTTGTGATGAACTGTTCGGAGGAAACCGCAACGGAGATTGATAAAGAAGTCACAAAGATTATGAAAAAGTCGTATAAAAAGGCTTATAAAATGCTGAAGGAAAATGAGGCAGTTATGGATGCCCTTGCAGAATACCTGATTGAGAAAGAGACTATTACTGGAAAAGAGTTTATGAAGATATATGAGGAAATAACAGGTAATACGTTAAAAGCAGCTGTTGTGGAAGGTGAGGAAGAAGTATCAAGAGCCTGAAAGAGAAAGAGCACGTAGGTGGGTGTATTTTACCTGCTTACGTGCAAATTATATATATTAGGGATTGTTGACCTGACGACTGCTATGGGGGTATTGACTTAGAGAAGAAAAAGAATAGATTTAGAAAGGGGGGGATATTTATGAGGGAAGGCTTTGATTTGAAGGAGGAACTTCATAAGCTGCCTGATTCCCCTGGTGTATATCTTATGCATGCTGAAAATGATGAGATTATATACGTGGGAAAGGCGGTAAACCTGAAACGCAGGGTAAGCTCTTATTTTCGGAAAATTAATAATCGGGGTCCGAAGATAGAAAAAATGATTACACTTATTGATTATTTTGAATATATAGTCACAGATTCGGAATTAGAAGCTCTAGTGTTGGAAAATAATCTGATTAAGGAGCACCGCCCCAAATACAATACCATGTTAAAGGATGATAAGAGCTATCCTTTTATGAAGGTGACTGTGCAGGAGGATTTCCCGAGAGTTTTGTTCGCAAGACAGATGAAAAGGGATGGAGCTAAGTATTTTGGTCCCTATACCAGTGGTGCAGCAGTTAAGGATACGATAGAATTAACTAAGAAATTATATGGAATACGTACCTGTAACAAATCATTGCCAAAGGAAATAGGGGTAGGAAGACCATGCCTTTATTATCAGATGAAGCAGTGTGCTGCGCCCTGTCAGGGGTATATTTCCAAGGAAGAATACAGGGAGAAAATTGACAAACTGCTTGCTTTTTTGAATGGGGATTATAAAAGGGTTATTGCGGATTTAGAAAATAAAATGAAACAAAGGGCGGCAGAATATGAATTTGAAGAAGCGGCAGAATATCGGGATTTGATTGAAAGCGTAAGACACGTGACGGGTTCCCAGCGTGTTGTGAAGACAGGTGGTATTGACAGGGATGTAATCGCAATGGCGAGAAAGGAAGAGGAGACAGTGGTATCTGTCTTTTTTGTTCGTGACGGCAAACTGCTTGGAAGAGAGCATTTTCATGTGGAGAGATCCGGGTCAGACGGCGGGGAACAGATTATAGAGACTTTTATTAAGCAGTATTACTGTGGCACCCCATTTATACCTAACGAACTGCTGACAGAATTTGCAGTGGAGGATCAGGAGCTTTTGGAACACTGGCTTTCCGAAAAACGGGGCGGAAGGGTGCATATTATTACTCCACAGAAGGGTGATAAATATAAAATGATTGATTTGGCCCGTGAAAATGCCAGGGTGGTTCTCTCAAGGGATTTGGAAAAAATTAAGCGGGAAGAGGCAAGAACCATAGGGGCTGCAAATGAGCTGGCGAAACTTTTAGGTATTCCGAAGGCTGACCGTTTGGAGGCATTTGATATATCAAATACCAGTGGTTATCAGTCTGTGGCTTCAATGGTTGTATTTGAAAAAGGACGTGCCAGAAAGAATGCCTACCGTAAGTTTAAACTGCGTACAGTTACGGGACCGGATGATTATAAAAGTATGGAAGAGGTGCTGACCAGACGTTTTACAGATGAGCGTTTTGATGTTTATCCGGACGTTTTGATGATGGACGGCGGAAAAGGTCAGGTAAATGTTGCACTTAAAGTATTGTCTGAATTGAAAATAGACATTCCCGTATGTGGCATGGTTAAGGACGACAACCACCGGACAAGAGGGCTTTTTTTTAACAATGAAGAGATTTCATTTCCAAAAAACAGTGAGATTTTTGGCATGATTACCCGACTGCAGGACGAGGCGCATAGGTTTGCAATTACATACCACAAACAGCTTCGTGGAAAGGAGCAGGTACATAGCATATTAGATGATATTAAGGGTGTAGGGCCTGCAAGGCGAAAGGCACTTATGCAGCATTTTAAGGATATTGAAAAGATTAAGGCTGCAACGGTGGAGGAGCTTATGGAGGTTAAGGGAATGACGTCACAGGTGGCAGAAGAGATATACCGGTTTTTCAGGGGGTAAAGCTATTTTTTAGTTTTCTTAACACCGTTATCATAAAGGATTTTCAATTTCTTGTGCAAGCTACAGATTAGTTTTAATCGTCATGTGAACATCAGCCTGCTTCCTATATAAAATAAGGACGTAAGCTATATATAATAGACTTGCGTCCTTAATCCGATTACTATTTAGTTATTCCTTAATCTTGTCAATATCTGTCAGATTTACACCTAGACTTGATAATGTAACTTTTAATTCAATATATCTATCATGCATTGAGTTATAAGTTTCTATATCATTATTCGCTTTTGCTAATAACATCCAATTTTGTAACCTTGAAAACTCGTTTATAGAATCCCTGATAATATCTGCGGCACTTGGCATATACTCACCTCCTGATTATAAAAGTCAGTTATTAGGTTATGCTTAGTATAGCATAATCGGGATGCAAAGTCTATTGCAATTTTATTGAACCAGCGGCAAAGAATAGTAACGTACCTTAAGGAGTTCGAAGATTTTTTTGGGATTTCAATTTTAATTCAATTGAAACAGCATCGAATTTTGGTACAAATTCCTATTTACAATCCAATGTCATTCGTGTATACTACACCTTGTTAGATAGGATGTAACAAAATCTAATCAATTCGAAATCGTCGCATTGCCGCGTTTGGAAGGGTTTAGAGGTCATAGCTTGTACAGGCAGGGATAAGCCTTTGTTTGTACATATTATTTTGCCTGAATGAAGGCGAAATGGCGAAGCATACCCAATTTCTAATATGACAGTGGGAATATGCATGTAAATGCAGAGTGGCGGTTATATGGAGGGATACTATGTGGTATGTGGTGCAGGTTATGACGGGAAATGAACATCAGGTGGCAGCTTTATGTAAGGAAAGTCTGTTAAATGAACAGGAAGAAGTCTTCATTCCAATGTATGAGAGAAAACGAAAAGTAAGAGGGGATTATGAGATTGTAAAAGCAGTCTTGTTTCCAGGTTATGTATTTTTTCAAACAGAGGATGTTGAAGGCTTATTTTATTGCCTCAAAAATGTTTCAGGACTGACTAGAATTCTTCAAACAGGAGAAGAATTTACACCATTGCATGAGTCAGAGGTTGCTTTTCTTAGCCGTTTTGGTGGAAAAGAGCATGTGGTGGAATTTTCAGTTGGTTATATCGAGGGTGATAAGGTAGTGATTACAGAAGGGCCCATGGCTGACTGGCAGGGCAAAGTGAAAAAGATTGACAGGCATAAGAGGATTGCCGTGTTAGAGGTTGAGTTTTTTGGTAGAATTACTGATGTGACGGTTGGGCTGGAGATTGTGGAGAAACGGGTATAAATAGTATGAGCGTTTTAAGGGTATAGTAATAGAACCTATTGAAAATATGCGTTTGTTGTGATTTTGCAGTTTCATCCATTGACAAATAGAGAAAAATAATAAGTTATTAAGTAAAATTGTCGTTTGGTGCGGATTTTATATAGTAATGGACACAGAGATACCTTCTTCAAGGTGCTTTTGCCATGTTTGAATGGCGAAGCTATACCTTTGAGAGGGTGTTTTTTTGATGCACATTTTTCATTTATGTAATTGACAGGAGCATTCTTAATGAAAAAAATCATGCATATTGTTCAATCTCCGGGTGGAGTGGAACGATATATTCAGATGTTTTTAAAATATATTGATAAAAGTAAATATGAAAATGTATTGGTATGCTCTAAAG
>JAIDHZ010000348.1 GCA_029052995.1 Lachnospiraceae bacterium
AGATATTGCAGAGGAATTAGGATTAAGCACCGCAACTGTTTCCAATGTCATTCACGGCAATACAAAAAAGATATCAGACGAAACCGTTAAACGTGTGCAGGAATTATTAGAAAAGAGGGAATATATCCCAAGTATGGCAGAAATTCTTTTGGCTCAGAATGATTCAAAAATTATTGGTGTAGTCATACACGACCATCCAAAATATGAAGGGCATACCATTGAAGACAACTTTATTTCTGCCTCTGTAAATGCACTTGCCAAAGAACTGGATATGGGTGGATACTTCCTGATGTTGAAGCTGACCACTGAAATCAAGGATATTTTACGTTTTGCTTCCATGTGGAATATGGTTGGCCTTATACTTATGGGATTCTGCGATCAGGATTACCAAAAGCTACGGGAACAGATGCATATACCCTTAGTCGTATATGACGGCTTTTCCACAGGTACCGGGGGACTGGTCAATATAGAATCCGACCACTATATGGGGGGAGTCCGTGCCGGAAAATATCTAAAATCCAAAGGTCACCAAAATGCAGCCTGCATTTCAGATAATGATATATGTATGGATTTACTGCGGTATGAAGGATTAAAAAGTGTGTTTCCTGAAGCAGAACTTATACAGATACCTTATGAGACACATAAAAGAAATATTTTTTATCAGGAAAATTTACAAAAATTTTTATATTATTCTGCCGTTTTTGCAGTGTCAGATTACTATGCCATTGACCTGATGAACTTTCTTATTGAACAGGGAATAAAAGTTCCTGAACAGATTTCTATAATAGGATTTGACGATATCAGAACTGCCGCCCTTACAAAACCTGCTCTTACCACCATCCATCAGGATCATCAGACTAGGGCAAAGCTCGCACTTGACATGCTCATAAAGATGAAGAACAAGGAAGCATGTCCCCAAAATATAAAACTTGACGTATCGGTTGCAGAAAGGGAAAGCGTAAAGGAAATTGTCAGTTTGCACAAAATACAGAATTGAATTTTGTGCCTGGTTACATATTTAACCCATTGTGTAAATTATTCTTTCTGATAAAATAATTAATGATTTTATAATTTACCAAAGGAGAACTGACATCAATGGAGCAAAAAGAAAAAAAGGATTATCAGGAATTCAAAAAAGATTTATTACAGATTGCATTACCTGTTACATTTCAATGCCTGCTGCAATCTTCCTTTAGTGTCGTTGACCAGATTATGACAGGACAATTAGGAAGCGTAAGTATTGCAGCAATTGGATTAAGCGGAAAATTCATATCGCTGCTTACCGTCATGATTCAGGCTATTTCAGCAGTTGCAGGAATCATTATTGCACAGGCCATAGGAAAAAATAACTATAAGGAAGCAGGAAAAGGACTTTATTCCAACCTTTTCTTAGCACTCATCCTTGCATTTGCTTTTTTCATTACAAGCGTTATTTTTCCTCAAAATATTATGAGTATGTATTCAACGGATGAGGCAACCATACGGGTAGCTGCTTCCTATTTGCGCATTTATGCATTCAGCTTTTTTCCTATGACCTTAAGCAGTCTGCTGTCAGCATATTTACGATGTGTAGGTGCAGCCAAAATACCACTGTATTCAGGAATTGCAACGGCAATTTTTAACACCGTATTAAATTATCTTCTTATTTTTGGCAAATTCGGATTTCCCAAATTAGAAGTCGAAGGAGCTGCATGGGCGTCAATGACTGCCCAGTTTGCCGGCCTGGTAATATTTGCATTTTATTTCCTGATACGCAGGAATACACAGCACCTGCCCTTTAGTATATATATGGAAAAAACAGCAATAAAGAATTATTTGTTTATTTTGTGTCCCATGTTAATCTGTGAATTTCTATGGGTCCTGGGTGAAAATGTATATGGATATATTTATGGGCACATGGGAACTAAAGATTGTGCTGCAATGACCTTAATAAATCCTATTGTTTCACTTATGATTGGCGCTTTGAGCGGTGTGTCACAGGCCGCAGGAATTATGATAGGAAAATTACTGGGCGCAGGTGAAGAGGAAAAAGCATATATTACGGGAAAAAAATTAATAAAGACAGGTCTGATTGGCTCACTTATACTTTCGGCACTTCTGCTTATTCTAAATCCTCTTTATGTTCGGATTTTCGAGGTAGAAGAAGATGTCCGGATGATGACAAAAATGATTTTAATTGTTTTTGCAATTATTTCTCCTGTTAAGGTACAGAATATGATCATAGGCGGTGGAATCCTTAGAAGCGGCGGGAAAACCCGTTATGTTATGGTAATTGACATTATAGGAACATGGTTATTCGGAGTTCCGATGGGCTTTTTAGCAGCATTTGTGTTTAATCTTCCGATAGCAGGAGTGTATTTCGCCCTTTCACTGGAAGAACTAATAAGGCTTGGAATATCCATTAAAGTATTCCGCAAAAAAGGCTGGATGCAGCAATTATAATGCTGCATCCACCCACAATTGTAAAATATTACAGCAGCGGATGCTCCGCTCTGGCCTTTAACCTCTCCCATCTTCTGTCTACTTCATCCTGAATTTCCTGCACTATCTCCTGATAGGGCTCCCTCGCCAGATGCTTCGTTCTTCCCATCATGGTAAGCCAGTCAAGAACCGGAATTTTTTTATTCATTTTCTCCGGATTATAGTTTAGCTCTGTAATACCATTTTCTATCTCAAACAATGGGAAGTAGCAGCTGTCCACCGCTGCCGCAATCACCCTGCGTTCCGTATTGGGCTTATCGTTCCAGTTTAGCGGACAGGCAGATAATGCTTTGATATAGGCTGTTCCACATTCATTTGCGTAATATTTTGCCTTTGCCGCCTTCTTAATAAAATCCATCGGATTGGATTCTGCCACTGTTGCCACATAGGGCAGATTGGTAGCTGCCATAAGCATCGGGGAATCCTTGTGAAAAAACTTTTTGCCATACTGATTCTCTCCCACATGGGAGGTAGCGCTCTTCGCTCCTTTAGGCGTAGAATAAGATAGCTGATACCCTGTATTCATATAGCCGCCGTTATCATATTCAAAAATAATCAGACGTTCATTCCTTATTGCCGTTCCAAGAGCAGAGCCCATTCCAATATCCATTCCTCCATCCCCGCTAACCATAATAAATGTAATTTCTCCCTCAGGATATTCTCCTCTTGCCTGTCTTTGATGGAACATCTGAGAAAGTCCCGACAAGGTAGCTGCACCATTTTGGAACAGATTGTGGATATATGGTATTTTAAATGATGTCTTAGGATAAGCAGTGGTTACCACCATGCCGCAGCCGGTCTGAAACAATAGAACCACATTTCCCTCTATTCCCCTCAATAAGAGATTGACATTTACCGGTATCCCGCAGCCCGGGCATGCACCATGACCAGGAGCAAGTCTTTGGGGCATTTCTGTAGTTTCGTTAATTTTTCCGCCCTGGACAACTATCTTTCCACAAATCAGCGGAAATTTTTTCTGTTTCTCTTCTTTTTCTTTTGATTTATTTTCCTCAACTATTACTTCAGTACACCCGGGGGACTGGCTTTCCTTATCCAAAACTGCAAAATATTTTGTAGCTGCATTATTGCTGTTCCCGGGATAGATACCCATATATCCAAATGTTTTCACCTGTTTCTCATAACCATGCTGCAGCAATTTTAATGCATCCTCCTCGTAAAAATCCCTGCCGCCCAGTCCATAAATCCTGCTGATTACCCTATGGGATTTTTTATTGCAGTCCTTCTCCTGTAGCATAGCTTTAAACTCAATGGACAGATTCCCGCCGCCTGCACCGTAACTGTCCTGCCGGTCTGCTACAATAATAGTGTGAGTATCTTTACATAATTCGTATAGTTCATCTGCCGGATAAGGACGTAAAAGCTTTATGGTAAATACACCTGCACGCTTCCCTTCCTTTCTGAGCTTATCCACTGCCACTTTTGCCGTATGGTATGCAGAACCCAAAATAAACAACGCTACATCTGCATCCTCCATCATATAGCCCTGTACCAGTCCATACTTTCTACCGGATATCTCCTCATACTCATTAAAAATGTTTGGAAGAGACTGCATAGCATGTTTCATTGCCAAATGAAGCTGGTATTTATTGTTTAGAACATCCGGCTCATTCATATAAGACCCAATGGATACCGGGTGTTCCAAATCCAGTGCGGAATATTCAGCATTATAATCACCGACAAAATCCCTTACTATCTCATCTTCTTCAAACACCCGGCTGTTTCGTTTCTGGTGGCTGGTAAAAAAACCGTCAAAGCCCACGATGGCAGGAAGCTTTACCTGCTCTGCAAGTTTCAATGCACAAATGTTAAAATCATACACCTCCTGGGGTGTGTTGGCAAACAGTATAAGCCATCCGGTATTTAAGGTATACATGATATCGCTGTGGTCACCCTTAATACAGAGCGGACCGGAAACAGTACGGCATGCCAGATTCATAACCATTGGCAGCCGTGTTCCCGACTGAACCGGAAGCTGTTCAATCGCATACAGCAAACCATTTGCACTGGTTGCATTAAAAACCCTCCCCCCTCCGGCAGAAGCACCATAGCAGATTCCCGCTGCACTGTGTTCTCCCTCTGCTGCAATTAAGGTAATATCGTGCTCACCATCTGCCTTCATCTGATCCAGAAGCTCTGCAATCTGGGTAGAGGGTGTAATTGGATAATATCCCATTACATGATAATTTATCTGCTTGGCGGCATAGGCCGCCAGTTCATTTCCGCTCTCAAATAACACCTTCTGTCCTTTCATTTTTACACCAGACCTCCTTCCACTCTGTTCTCCGTCAAATAGGACTCACTTGTCACGTAAGAGTTTGCTCCTGCCTCCTCATATTCCATGTGTTCCGGCAAAAGCCTCTGGTTGCGCATTGCATATTCCGGGTTCGGGTGTTCCCTCTCCACGCCCATAACCAGCGCATTTGTGGGACATACGTCCACGCACCGCAGACATCCCTTACAATGGTGATAATCCAGTCCCATATTTATCATGGCTTCCTTTCCTTTATACTCCCCCTTTGAAAACTGGAATACCATATCAGGGCAAGTAGTATCACACAGTCCACAGTTGATGCAGCGTTCCTTGATAAACAGCGGAATATATCCCTCTCTGGATGCTGACAGATCGTTGGAAACAGTAGATCCATAGCATGGATTTACCCCGCCTATAGGGGCATTTTCATACCCCCATTCGCTTTGCACCTCTTTATAAGGAACATAAGGATACCCGGCAGGTGGAAAATGCCTGCTTATGCACTCTTCATACCCCCTTTTGATACCCCCAAGGTTTGCCTCTAACAGAGCGGGATATTTTTTCCCTATTGTCTCTTTTGCAATTTCCAATGCCGCATCTAAGGGAATGAATCCCGAAGCCCTTACAATAGCTCCCAACATTACCATGTTGATTCTCGTCTTTGAGTCCATTGCAATCCTTAATGCATCGACACAGTAAATGGTTCCCGCATAAAGCTTAATTCTCTCTCTTATATCTTCCGGTGCTGCATCCGTATTAATCACAACTTCTGTATCCTCTGTCACTCCGGCAGTAACTGCGCTCTTTCCAATCATTGCCTCATGAAACAGTCCTAGAATATGAGGTGACTCCACCGGAGAATTAATCCCTATTTCCGTATTTCTGTCACTGTACCTGATAAAAGCCTTTACAGGTGAGCCCCTTTTTTCAGAACCGTAACTGGAAAAGCTGGCAGCATTTAAGTCCATATAAACTGCACCCAGCTCACCTAACATTTTCCCGCACAGATTAGCGCCTAGACCGCCAATGCTTTCCAATCGGATTTCATAGTAACCGTTTTCATTTGTTTTTGGTAAAACTACATTGTATTCCATACTGCCAACCTCTTTTCTGATTTTATTATTTAGTATGGAACTTCTCTGTCAATTTATACTTTATTGCCTATAGTTTCCCCTTCTGTTTTCTTTTACTGATTTTGTCACCCTTGTACCATTTTTATCATAAAATATTACAAAACAATATAGGATGTAGGTTATGTATTAT
>JAIDHZ010000349.1 GCA_029052995.1 Lachnospiraceae bacterium
GTACACTAGTTTATCCGGTATATTAAATACTAATTAACTTAAAGCCAACTAACTATGACTGCTTATCCGCATTCATATCTGCCACTAATTTGATAATTACGTATAAGAAAACTCCTGTAAATACGATAGTTGATATAGCGACATCTCCTGCAAACCGGGTCTTTGCCTTCGGTTCCGGATAGGAAACCGCTGCCATTGATCTTGTGTAGCCGTCATAACGTGACAGACGTGTATGCATGGGAAAGTCATAATCGCTTTTCAGGAAATAGTTGTAGGAAACCGGTGTCCTCTTATTATCTAAATCGTCCCATGTCGCATCAGTATTATACCATTTGCCATCCACCCTTATCACATTCCATGCATGGTTCTCCGTCCCATCCTGTGAATTTGCCATACCGGTTACAATCCGGCAGTTAATTCCCATATTGCTCAGCAGGTTAAACATTGCCATGCTGTATCCGTTGCAAACCATTGTGCCGTCACGAAATCCCTCCAAATCAAGGTAATTTCTATAAGTGTGATCATAAGTGACATTCTCGCATATATAGTCATGCACTGCTTTAACGCTTTCAAACTCAGTAGGCTTTCTAAGCTGCTCGGCAAGATTCTTCGTCTTTACAAAAAAATCTGCCATTTCCTTCTCTGAACACCTGTATGCAATCTTTATTTCATACCTGTACTTATATTTGCCTGAAAAGACTGCTTTTCCCCCCTCCCACCATGCCAATTGCCACTCCGAGACAAAATACACCATATACATTCCACTCATCAGAGGGTCTTTTTCATTGTAATGTATATAATATTTGTCAAAAACATCATTAAAGTTTATATTTGTATCATAATACATTACTTCCTTGTGATTCATAATCTGCCAGCTTACTCCGTTAAACAGCTCCTCAAGTGAATTAACCTCCATTGTACTGCCAATATTTTCTTCCGCTGTTCCCTGCGTTCCCCTGCCCTCCGATACCGTCTGCCCTACCTGCTTCAACATGTCTTCATAGCTTTTTTCCTCGGCGTAAGACTGTGAGGCATAAACAATTAACATTCCGAAATGACTGAAGGCAATGACTAATGCTAAGCCAAACGTGCACAATAGTTTTTTTATTTTTTCATAATCATCTTTTGTATACTGCATTTCATTCCCTCCACAAAACTCCATATCTTATTACCCTTGTTTCTGTCTTAACAGCATCAGTATAACACATTTTTGTCAGCTTTCAAAATTTAACTTGTAATTTAACATAAATAATTTTCTTCATAAAGTGTTTCATTGCAATAAATGGATAGAAATGTTATGATGGTAAATATATTATTGTTTCTGTAAAAAGGACGCTTAACTTCCCTGTCAGTCTTATACCCTGTCATCCTGTTGGGAGGTGTTAGCTTATCCTGTGCTTTAACTATAAATACTTTGTAGAAGAAAAGAGGTTGAACATATGGACGAATACGAAGAGTTGACAGAAGAAGAAATTCGCCACGAACGGGAAAAAATACGCCGCAGAAAACTGGCTGCACGGGAACGCCGCCGCAAAAAAAGGAGGCAGCAGGCATTTATCCGCTGCAGTCTGCTATTAATTATTGTCATATTACTTATTACCGGCATTGTAAAACTGATTGGCGGAATCGCTAAACTGGTATCAAAAGACAAAAAACCAAAAACAACAACAGAACGGCGAATTACTACAGAGAGTGCAACAACGGAAGCACCTGTTGCACAAATTGACGAAAGTATTATTGCAAAAGAGCTTCCGGCAGACCGTGACGCAGCACTTGCCATGCTTGCTACACAGGGAGAGACAGACCCGGATATCAAAAATATCTACGATAATGCTGCTATTTTTACAGATTCTGTATTGATGAATCTTGCCATTAATTCAGAATTAAAAGAATTTGCAGCTAACTATGCGTCCAAAATTAATACTGTATTTGACGGAGAATTTACAGTTGATGTTCCAAGGGATGGAATTCCCCAGTTTTTACAGTATGACCAGCGCTGGTGCTATGCGGATTATGGCAAAGGCTTAATAGCAACTACCGGTGCCGGACCAACCTGTCTTTCCATGGTATATACCTACATCAAACAGGATGGCAGTATGAATCCCATCAAAATAGCAGATTTCGGTACAGAACACGGTTATATTGATGAAGATGGCAGTACCTCCTGGTCGCTTATGACTGATGGTGCCAAAAGCCTTGGACTTAACTCAGAAGAATTGACTTTAAGCCAGGACGCACTGACTGATGCACTTAACAGCGGAAAAGGTATTATATGTGCCATGGGTTCCGGTGATTTTACAAAGAATAAACATTTTATTGTTATAAGGGAATTCAATAAAGGATTTTTCTATGTAAATGACCCGTTTAGCCAGGCAAGAAGTGACGTTGGCTGGGATTACAAGAGGTTAAGCAGCCAGATAACCGGTGCCTGGGCATTTACAGACGGTGGCTCCGCAGATAACAGCAGCACAGCTAATGACAATGGAGATACAAACAATACGGGCAATCAGGATACAGATAAAAATGATGGCAATACCGGCAATGGTGCGGACAACGGCACGGGGAGTACGGATAACGGTAATATCGACAATGATTCAGACGGTACAGATAACGGCAATACCAACAATCGTACAGACGGTACAAATAGCAGTAATACTGACAATACACATTAAAGTGTTACCATTTTCTGAACGAAACATGAGCTACAGAGCCATTATAACACTTTACTATATTAACCCTGCATACAAAATATGCTGCATCAGAATAATTTCATGCTTCCAAAGCACATATCTGTTGCAGCATATTTTTTAACAGATAATCCGGACATTATATAAACCAACGTGCACTCTACTAAAATATACCGAAATGCTCCATTAATATTTTTATACCAAGTAGTACAAGAATCATGCCCCCCGTAAGTTCTGCCTTATTTTTATATTTTATTCCAAATATGTTTCCAATTTTCACCCCCGCCATGGATATAACGCAGGTAGTAATTCCAATTACAATACATCCTGCAACCGTATTTATAAATCCACTTGCCGGGAGCACTGCTACCGGTACACAGGCAAAGGTAATTCCCACTGCCAGTGCATCAATGCTGGTTGCCAGCGCCAAAATAAACATTTCCCTTATATTCAAGCTGTCATTTTCCGTGCAATCGTCCTTTCCCATGGATTCTTTTATCATATTTCCCCCTATCAGTGATAATAAAATAAACGCTATCCAAGGTGCAATCCTGTTCATTTTTTCCGCAAACTGAATGCCCAAAACATAACCGATAACCGGCATAAGTGCCTGAAATCCCCCGAACCAAAGTCCTACAACCGCAGCTTTTCCAATAGAAATTTTCTTCATGGCAAGACCTTTACAGATGGATACGGCAAAAGCATCCATAGACAAGCCAACGGCTAATAAAAACAGCGTCAATAAATCCATTACTTTCTCCTCACAAAACAGATCGACATTCTCAAAAATGTAATTAACATCATACTTATTACGTCTGCAGCACTCACTTGCGCAAATCCCGTCCCAAGTCCTGCTCCTATTCCCGCAATAAAGCATATTAATAATGAAAACACTAACTAATATCTTTTTTTAAACAGAATCAATCAAGAAATTGATGAAGCACTTCTATGAAAAGGTTCATATCCAGCGGTTTTGCAAGATGGGCATTCATTCCGTTTTTGATTGCTGCCTCCTTGTCCTCCTCCAGTGCATTGGCCGTCATTGCGATAATTGGCAGTGTTTTCACATCCTGTCTCGGCAGGGTTCGGATTGTTCTAGTTGCCTCATAACCGTTCATAATTGGCATTTGCACATCCATCAAAATTGCATCATAGTAATATTCGTCAGATTCATTTACCATTGCCACTGCATCCGTTCCATCCGGCGCAGATTCCACAATAAAACCAGCTTCGGTCAAAATCACCTCCGCAATCTCACGATTCAGCTCAATATCTTCCACAAGCAGGACGCGTTTTCCCTTGAAATCAGCCAAAGTCCACGCAGCAACCTCTTTTTCCTTATCACCCAAATTATTCGCTGCCAGCAGTGCAGATTTCAAATCGGACATAAAGAGCGGTTTCGCACAAAAGGCAGTTACTCCGGCTTCCTTTGCTTCCTCCTCTATATCTGACCAGTCATACGCAGTCAGAATAATGATAGGTGCATCCATGCCAACTACACTACGGATTTTCTTTGCTGTCTCCATTCCACTGATTTCCGGCATCTGCCAGTCGATAATATAGG
>JAIDHZ010000035.1 GCA_029052995.1 Lachnospiraceae bacterium
ATTTATTCCTGTATTACCCGGTACGCACTGTGAGTATGATTCTAAAAGGGCCTTTGAGCGTGCCGGTGCCGAGGTAGAGACTATTGTGTTTAAGAATATGACAGAGCAAAATATTCTGGATTCCGTAGATGCATTTACAAAGGTGATAAACCAGTCCCAGATTATTATGTTCCCGGGAGGCTTTTCAGCAGGTGATGAACCTGAGGGATCCGCAAAGTTCTTTGCTGCAGCATTTCGAAATGCAAAGTTAAAAGATGAGATTATGAAACTGATGGATGAAAGAGATGGCTTAATTCTTGGTATTTGTAATGGTTTCCAGGCTCTGATTAAGTTAGGGCTTGTACCGTATGGAAGGATTACATCCCAGAAGGAGGATTCACCAACTCTTACGATGAATAGTATTGGGCGTCATCAGTCTAAGATGGTATATACAAAGGTTATAACCAATAAGAGTCCATGGCTTTCAAAAGCGAAGCTTGGAGGGGTGTATACTGTACCGATTTCACATGGTGAAGGACGTTTTGTTGCAAGCAGTGAATGGATTGACAAACTGTTTGCAAATGGACAGGTTGCAACCCAGTATGTGGATATTGATGGTAATCCAACTATGGATGAGAACTATAATGTAAATGGTTCCTATGCGGCTATTGAAGGTATTACAAGTCCGGATGGCAGGATTTTAGGAAAAATGGCACATTCAGAGAGAAGAGATGAGAATGTGGCAGTTAATATTTATGGTAATCAGAATCAGTTAATTTTTGAATCAGGAGTGGAATACTTCCTGTAAGAGTTTGAAAGGAGACACCAATGCAGTATATTGTTACAAAGCAGGAAATGCAGGTAATTGATACATTTGCAATTGAATATATTGGAATTCCGGATATAGTTATGATGGAACGTGCAGCTTTGAAGCTTGTGAAGCAGATAGAGAAGGTCAATTCCAACAAAGGTCGGATTTTAATAGTGGTGGAAGGCGGCAATAATGGTGGGGATGGTCTGGCTGCGGCCAGAATCTTGTTAGAGCGCGGGTATGCAGTGGACATTTATTATATTGGTGAACTTACAAAGACTACTGAGGCATTTCAGCTTCAGATGATTATACTGAAAAATATGAATATCAGTTTTTCAAAAGGTATTCCGGATAAAGATTACAGCATAATTGTGGATGGCATTTTTGGTGTTGGCCTCTCAAGGAAAATAGAGGGTGTACATAAAGAAATTATTGATGCATTAAACAGTATGGAAGGCATTAAAATTGCAATAGATATGCCAACTGGTATAGATGCTACTACAGGAGATATCTTAGGGGCAGCATTTAAGGCGGATTATACAGTGACTTTTGTTTTGAAAAAACTTGGCATGTTCTTTTCTGACGGAATTGATTATTGTGGAGAAGTTGTTTGCACGGATATTGGATTACCAAGGACTGCGATAGAAGAAATTCAACCAAAGATTTATGCATATGATCAGTCGGACATGGATAAGATTCCTAAACGGTATAATAATTCACATAAAGGTACCTACGGAAAGGTTGCGGTCATTGCGGGAAGCAAAAACATGTCTGGTGCAGCATTTTTGTGCGGTAAGGCAGCGTATTCTGTTGGAGCGGGTCTGGTGAAAATTTATACTCATGAGAGTAACCGGACTATTGTGCAGTCGCAGCTGCCTGAAGCTGTAATGATGACCTATGAGGAGTATGGAGGTGCACTTGCCTGTGTAGAAGATGTATTAAAATGGGCTACTGTGATTGTAGTCGGACCGGGGCTTGGTGTAGATACAACATCAGAGAGAATGCTATATGAATTGATGATGCGTGCAGAGGTTCCCATGGTTTTAGATGCAGATGCATTAAACATTTTGTCAAATAATATTGAATTATTAGAAAGTATTTCCGTTCCTGTTGTAATGACTCCTCATATGAAGGAAATGAGCCGTCTGATTGATAAGACACCTTCAGAGATTATGGATAACCGCTTTGAAATTGCAAGGGACTTTGCGAAAAAGACAGGCGTTACGTTGGTGTTAAAGGATGCAAAATCAGTTGTTACTGATGGTGGGGAACAAAGTTATATAAATCTTGCCGGTAATAATGGTATGTCAACGGGTGGTTCAGGAGATGTTTTATCTGGAATTATAGCAGGCATGATTGCCGGTGGTTTGTCACTTGCTGAAGCCGCAAAAATGGGAACATTTGTACATTGTATGGCTGGTGATAAAGCAGCAGAGGAAAAAGGGAAATATGCTATGCTGGCTTCGGATATACTGAATCATATTGAAGATGTTTTGCGATAAAAATAGTGGGCAGGTAGATGATTATATGAAATATTACAGAGTTGAAGCAGACATTGATTTAAGTGCAATTCGTAAAAATATTGAAATAATGCGTGGATATCTTCCTAAAGGTAAGAAGCTGTTGGCGGTTATTAAGGCAAATGCTTATGGGCATGGAGCTGTTACAGTAGCAAATGCTTTAGATGATTTGGCCGACTATTACGGAGTTGCCTGTATAGATGAGGCAATTGAGCTTCGAAGGGCTGGGATTGTAAAACCAATTTTAATTTTGGGTATGACAGATACAAGTTTATTTGAGGATATTGTAAAGTATGATATTATACAGACGATTTTTACACTGGAACAGGCGAAGGCACTTTCTTTAACTGCTGTAGAGCTTGGAAAGACGGCAAATCTGCATATTAAATTGGATACCGGAATGAACAGGATTGGATTTTTATGTACGAAAGACAGCATAAATGAGATTGCGGCAATAAGTAAACTTCCAAATCTGAATATGGAGGGTATTTTTACACATTATTATAAAGCGGATGAAAAAGACAAAACCATGGCATACAGGCAGCTTGATTTGTTTACTGGAACAATTACCACATTAGAGCAGATGGGCATACAATTTGAAATCCGCCACATATCCAACAGTGCAGGGATAATGGAAATGCCAAATGATACGTATGATATGGTGCGTTCCGGAATTTCCACTTATGGGCTTTATCCTTCGGAAGATATTAATAAAAAGGCATGTGTGTTATATCCGGCAATGCAGTTGAAAAGCCATATTATACATGTGAAGAATGTGAAAAAAGGAGAGACAATTGGGTATGGCGGCACTTATACATTGAAGGAAGATAAAGTGATTGCTACAGTTGGTGTTGGTTACGCAGATGGTTATCCAAGAGCACTTTCTAATCAGGGCAGAATGCTTGTACATGGCTGCTATGTGCCAATTGTAGGACGTGTCTGCATGGATCAGACTATGATAGATGTCAGTGACATTATAGATCCAGAGGTTGGGGATGAGGTTGTGCTTGTGGGGACCCAGGGAGAAAACAGTATTTTTGTTGAGGAATTAGCAGCAATGTCAGCAAGTTTTAATTATGAATTTGTCTGTAATGTAAACAAGCGTGTGCCCCGTGTTTTTTTTGAGGATGGTAAGATTGTTTCTGTAAGAAATTATCTGACGGATGTAGATATATATTAATATACAG
>JAIDHZ010000350.1 GCA_029052995.1 Lachnospiraceae bacterium
CGGACCTTCATGCCTTTAGCCGTTGCAGTAGGCTGTTTTGTCACCTTCCATGAGCTCCATGAATGTCCAAGGGCTGGAATTTCTGTACCTGACTGCACTGTAGTCTGGCAGTTGGTACAATACCTGTCACCGGTATACCCTTTCCCTGTACACGTTGCACTTTTACTGTTTTTAGTTTCCACATTGCCAAACGGGTGGCTGCAGTCACTGCTTTTGGTAATGCTTACCTCTACGCTTACGGTTTCGTAATTCTTTCGGTCATCTTTATTATATATTGCTGTAGCTTTAATTGGCTGTTCTCCTAACGTCTTATCGGCATCGCCCGGATCCCACACCCAGCCATCTGGAAGGTCTTTAATATCAGATACCTTTTCAAAATCCTTTGAAACATTCATTGTACTGCCCGGTTTTCCGGATTTCGGTTCTGCAGCCTTTTTAATGGTAAAGGTCTTTTCGAAAGTTCCCTCATAGCTTCCTTTGCAGGTTACGATAACAGCAGGAGCCAAAGCCCCGGCATTCATGTCACCGGCATCTGTGTTATTCCTGTATGTTACTGTGTAATCCCTATCCTTTATAAGGGTAGCAGTTCCGGATTTTACGGCAACCTCCGGTGTTTTTGGTGTTCCATCATATACAAATTCTGTATCCAGAAGCCTTACAATCACAGCGCCTGGCTGTTCTGTTGTGGCACCGCATACTGTACAGGTGTATACCATCTTTCCGCCCTGCAGAGCCCCATCATTCCAGTTGTGGTTTCCTGTGGCTTCAATTACTTTTCCGGTTTCAATTACAGCATTACAGATTGAACAATGTGTATCACCGGTGTATCCTGCTTTGCCACAGGTTGCTGCCACCTCATTTTTCACCGTTGTGCCGCCGTCATGCTTACAGTCTGTTCCTGTAACATTAACTGTTACAGAAGTCTTTTCATAGTTATCCTTATCATTACCATTATAAACTGCCGTTACAGAGATTGTCTCACCGGCATTTACATCTTTAACCTTGTCTTC
>JAIDHZ010000351.1 GCA_029052995.1 Lachnospiraceae bacterium
CTCCAAGAGAGTTCCGCAAACGGTTAAACAAAAATGAAAATACATTATAAAATTAAAAGGAATGCAGCTGCATTCCTTTTAATAATAATTTTTATAAATCCTGTTTAATATAAACGAATTGATATATGCCACACCAGAAAACCAAATTAACATCATTGCCAACAGCTCCCCTGCAATATACTGTCCAAACTGCATTAAAGCGATAAATGGTGACATAGTTAATATTACTATCACAATTGACCATGGGGCATGACCCAATGAAATTATCAGTGCATTTTTCATTGTATTCTTAATGGTATTTTCAAAAGTGCACTGCAGTGTCAGAGAATATATTATGACAAACATCGCTATCATCCACGCCAATAATATGCCCCCTTTGAAAAATGTTCTCCAAGGTTCCTTTTCTATATAATTTCCTATATATAAATCAGCAGAAAGAATTGCAATTATCACCAATAATATAAGCCACATTATAGTTGATTGTTTAAAATTTTCTTTGAATGCCTTAAAATAGCTTTTGGCAATATAGCCTTCCTCGTTTTTAGCCATCTTTTTTGTAACAGAGTACAAAGCTGTGGTAGAAGCTCCAATCGTAAAAACAGGTATACTGCAAATCAAAAACAAAATATTAAGCAACACCAAATCACCTATGCGTGATATTATTTCAAATAATTTACCATCCAAATCAAACATTTTACAAAATTCTCCTGTTACTGCTTTAACATAAAATTATTATTTTTAGAATAGCCAGACCTGAAACATCCAGGACTGGCTATTTTTAATTACTGATTTACTTAGTTTCTACTGTCTTCTTTCTGCGTTTTTTATCCGGATTTGCTCTGCCATATAAAAGCGTATACTCTTTTATTTTCTCGCTCAAATCATCATTCAGCTGTTTAGATGTAGCACGCCATTTCCAATTTCCACCTAAAGTAGACGGTATATTTATTCTTGCTTCCGAGCCCAAACACAGATAATCCTGAATTGGAATAATACAGAAATCAGCCGGAGAAGACTGCGCAAGCCTAATTATCTCATATACCAAATCTTTCTTTTTCTTAACCTTTTTCCCAATGTAATTCTGTATGAACTCTATTGCTTCAGGCTTCATAGTGTCAAGCCATCCCATCACAGTCTCATTATCATGGGTGCCCGTATAAACCACGCAGTTTTTATCATAATTAAACGGTAAATACTCAGATGGTTCGTCGGAATCCCAAGCATCAAATCCGAATTCCAATATTTTCATATTAGGAAATCCTGTATCTGTTACAAGCTTCCGTACAGAGTCTGTAATGAATCCCAAGTCCTCAGCTATAACCTCCGTATCTCCAAGTTCATCCTTGATTGCCTGGAACAAATCAAATCCCGGACCATCTTCCCAGGTACCGTTAACTGCATTTTCAGCATCTGCCGGAACAGAATAATACTGATCGAATCCCCTAAAATGATCAATTCTGACTACGTCATACATCTCTTTGCACTTTTCTATACGACTAATCCACCAGCTATAACCTGTCTCTTTATGATAATCCCATGTATAAAGCGGATTCCCCCACAATTGACCTGTAACGGCAAAACCATCCGGCGGACATCCTGCTACTGCAATTGGATTTTTATCCTCATCTAACTGAAACAATTCAGGATGCGCCCATACATCTGCACTGTCATATGCCACATAAATCGGAATATCACCTATTATACTAATACCCTTTTTATTTGCATATTTTTTTAATGCAAACCATTGTTTATAAAATTCGTATTGTATATACTCATAGAACTCAATCTCTGAATGCAGTTCTTCTTCATATTGCTCCATTGCAGAATCTTTCCTAAGACGTATATCTTCATCCCATTCGCAAAAGCTCACTCCGTCAAAGCTGCTTTTCACTGCCATAAACAACGCATAATCATGAAGCCAGAAATCATTTTCTTCCTTAAAATTTTTAAAAGCCTTCTTCTTTGATATTCCGCTTCTGTCATACGCCTTTCTTAGCAGTTCAAATCTCTCATTATACAGCCGTTCATAGTCAATCGAATTCTGACGGCTTCCGAATTTAGCCCGTTTGCACTCTTCCTCTGTCAAAAGTCCCTGTTCAATCAGACTTTCAAGGCTTATAAAATACGGATTACCCGCAAACGTCGAAAACGACTGATATGGTGAATCACCATAACTTGTTGGCCCTATAGGCAGTATCTGCCAAAATTTTTGCTTTGCCTTATCTAAAAAATCTACAAATTCATATGCCTCCTTCGAGAAACATCCAATTCCATATTTTCCCGGCAAACTAAAGATAGGCATCAAAATTCCACTAGCTCTCATAGTTCCTCCTATCCCTTGACAGCTCCTGCAACTACACCCTTGATAATATACTTCTGACATGCGGCATAGAAGATAATAATCGGAATAACCGCCAATACAAGCATTGCCATCATTGCGCCCCAGTCAACAGAACCATATCCACCTTTAAGGTACTGAATAGCAATAGGAATTGTCTTGTATTCTGTAATATCAAGAACTAAGTATGGCAGAAGGTAGTCATTCCATATCCACATCGTCTGCAAAATTGAAACTGTAATACACGTTGGCTTTAATATAGGAAGCACAACTAAAAAGTAAGTTTGAATAGGATTACATCCATCAATAATAGCTGCTTCCTCTACCTCCAAAGGTATTCCCTTTACAAATCCTACAAACATAAATACCGCCAAACCTGCACCAAATCCCAAATAAACAAGTACAATTCCAATCGGAGTTGTCAGTCTTAACATATCTGCAACCTTAGACAAGGTAAACATTACCATCTGGAATGGTATTATCATAGAAAAAGCAAACAGATAATACAGCGCACTTGCAGGTTTACTTTCTACTCTTGAAATATACCATGCACACATGGAAGTACATAGTACAATTAACAAAACAGAAAGTACTGTGATTATCAGTGAATTCTTAAATGCATCAAAAAAGCCAATCTGTTGAATACCGCGAGTATAATTTTCCCATTTTACATAAGTTTCACTTGTTGGCAGTGAAAAAGGCTGTAAATTAATAAATGATTTCTGCTTAAACGAGTTCATAAACACAATAAATATCGGGCTGACAAAAATAATGGAAACAATAGTAAATATTACAGTATATATCCAACCATTTTTTGTCACTTCATCTTCACCGATTCTTGCTACCTTTTTAGCCATTATTGCTGCACCTCCTTACTCCTTGTTGCCCTAAGCTGGAACAATGCTATTATAGCAACCAGTATAAAGAATATAACTGCCTTTGCCTGACCACCACCTTCATATCCCATCTTACCATAAAATGTAGCAAAGATATTAAGAGCAAGCATTTCTGACTGATGGGATGGTCCGCCCGCTGTCAATGCCATATTCTGGTCAAACAGCTTAAATCCATTGGTAACCGTCAAAAATGTACAAATTGTAATTGAAGGCATTACCATTGGTATCGTAACATCTTTCAACGTCTGCCATGAATTAGCCCCATCAATAGATGCTGCTTCAATTACATCACTAGGAACATTCTGAATTCCCGCAATGTAGATAATCATCATATAACCTATCTGCTGCCAATTCATAAGAATCAAAAGACCTATAAAACCGTATTTGGCATCATACTGCAATGTTACACCAAAACGTGCCAGCACACCATTTAAAATAATCTGCCAAATGTAACCCAATACAATACCACCAATCAGGTTAGGCATAAAAAATATTGTTCTAAAAGCATTAGTTCCTTTAAATCCTTTTGTAAGAAGTACTGCAACAGCAAATGCAAATACATTAATTGTTATAACAGATGCTATCGTAAAAGCAACCGTAAAACCCAAGGCATGCAGGAAACTTTTATCCTGAAACACCTTTATATAATTCTTAAATCCAACAAATTTTGCATCTGTCACTGTTGTAAACTCGCAGAAGGATAAGTATATACCCAAAATAAAAGGAACAACAAACCCCATGACAAAAGCTATCAATGTAGGCAACACAAAAAGTGGAAAATATTTTCTGATAGACTTATTCATCCTATCCTCCTCCTTAATATTATTATTGATAATACTACAAATGAGCAAATAATAAAAACTGTACAAATCCCAAATGCAACCATTAAATTCCACTGGCACTATTTTCATATTTGCTCATTCATAGTTTGTGATATAATTTTTAATTTAATAAATGATAAATATTACCATTCAATAATTTGTCACACTTAAATTCAAATAATTATTAGTGTGTAGCCTGATACTGCTCAGCCCATCCATCAACGAATGCTGTCTTAACTGCATCCCATTCACCGGTACCCTGAGCATACTCAAGTAATGCATTACCCACTTCATTCTTCCACTCTTCAGAAGGAATTGTAGAGAAATTCCATGAAACAGCAGTCTTACCTGCATCAATATACTCATTAGATGCCTGAATCAGCGGATTAGATGCTGTGTAACCATCATCAAATGACTTGAACGGTGTAACAAATCCCATTGTATTTGCAATGCTGTCACGTCCTGTGTCACTTGTAATACACCAGTTCATGAAATCAAGTGTTGCCTGAATGTCAGCTTCTGAAGCTTTGCTGTTTACACACCAGTAGTTCTCTGAACCTGTACAAAGTCCCTGATTCTCTTCACCTTCAGCACCAATATAAATTGGTAACATACCTAAATCCTCATCAGCAAGATTTGCACTGATGTTATCATACTCCCATGTTCCGTTCTGGTAGAACACTGCCTTACCTGTTGAGAACTCAGCGGATGCCTCATCACCTGTCTTGCTGCCCAACAGCTTAGCATCACAGGTAGCATCTGTTATATAAAGATCCCACATCTGCTTATACTGATCAAGATATGTTCCCTTAATTGCTTCTGTTGAACCAATACCATCTGCCTGATATTCATAATAAATAGGAAGATTAGCAAGATGTGTCTTGAATCTCCAGTCAGATGAAGAATCCATACCTGCTGAAGTAAACGCACCATCAACACCTAAATCAGCTTTTTTAGCCTGAATGTCATCAGCTACTTCTTTTAATTTTGCGAAGCCGTTAATCTCAGAAACATCTTTAATCTTAGCTCCGTCCATCTCACAATACTTTTGAAGAAGTGACTTATTGTAGATAATACCATATGTCTCAATAACATATGCAATACCCTTAACAGCATCTCCATCCTTCAATACAAAATCATCACTCTTAACCTGACTGTAAACATCTGAATCTTTTAAGTCATAGCAGTAATCATTCCATGTAGCAAGACCAACTGGTCCGTTAACCTGAAACATTGTAGGAGCATCACTCTTTGCCATCTCAGACTTTAATGTCTGCTCATAAGTATTAGATGCTGCTGTTACGACTTTAACCTCAACACCGGTCTCATCAGTATAGGCTTTTGCCAACGCTTCCCAATCCTCTGCCTGTTCCGGCTTAAAGTTCAAATAATAAACCTTTCCGCCTGAAGCAGATGGTGTAGATGAAGAGGTGTCTCTTGTTGAACCTGTTTCACTGTCATTTCCTGTTCCTGTACCTGTACTTGTGCTTGTACTACCATCATCGCCACATCCGGTTAACAGAGTTGATACCATGGCTGTACACAATAATGCACTCAATAATTTCTTTCTCATAATCTGTTCTCCTTTTCTTTAAAAGCTTAGTCTTAATCACCAATAAATAATTTTCTCCTTAGTCATTTATAAACAGACATCAATCGACATTATTTGTTGGTAACGCTTTCTAACACTAAGATGATAGCACCTTTCGGAAATGCTTTCAATGTTTTTTTAAAATGCAATGTACGAATCGTCCAAATGCACAACTTTTTTCAAAAATAATTATGCACTTTTCACAAAATATATTTAAACAAAACAGATATTTTTCTTCAATTTTATCCCTGAATAATTTAATTGCCACCTCCAAATTCTCCTCCACCGTCATATTCGGATAAATTCCCGTATTCTCAATCAGCGTTCCAATCCGTTTCCTCTGTTTTTCCAATTATTAAAGTTGCTAACACCGAAAAAGCGGAATACATCGAATAAAATATTGGGACACAATGCTAAAGCTTCAACCACATTATATTCAGAGCCCATGAACTTGTGAGTTGTAGTCTCACAATTCATCGATTCTATATATTTAAGAGTTTTTTTCTTTAACCCAATACCCATAATATGCTTTTTGATCATACGTGCCAAGCAGACATTCATTTGATAACACAAACCCAGTTTCTTTTAGCGCTGCAATTCTGTCAACTGCATAAACAGGGGCTTTCGTAGCAATCATCGAGCAGTGGAAAAGCTCAAAGGCAGGCTCTGTTATCAATGACAGGATATCAGCAATATCCCCGCTGTTTTCATAATCAAAGTGCAAATCCAGCCTTAGCAGCCCACAGTCATTAAAATAGTCGTCGGCTTTACGGTTAAATAATTCAATTGTACCGACAACCGTATTTTTGGTTTTATCAACAATGGAAAAACGTACAAATCCCTTATTTTCATATTCCAGCAGCCAATATCGTATTGCCTCGAGCACATTTTTTTCTTCCGTCATATAAAAATTATCCCCATGGCAATTATCACTGTTAAAAAAGGGCAGTGCTTTTTTGTCGCTATATACCTTAAACAAATCATGAGCATCATCTTCTGCAATCAACCGTAATAAAAACCTGTCATTTTCAATAATTGGGCATTTCCCGTATACATCCTGCATTTTTATAACCCCTCCAACTTTTCCGTAATTATTGTATTTCTGATATACTGTAAAGCATCTCTAAGCTGCTGCTGAATCCGTCCTTTCCGTGCAACTATATTATTACCACCTAAACCATCATGGAATTGGACAACATCAATGTGTGTATATGAAAATAATTTATCCGGCACAGTACTGAAAAACATTAATCCCACATTCTTTGGCTTGGTGTATTCCGGAAGACTGTTTATAATATTCATATCACTGCATACTTCAGTCAAATAGCTCTGAATGAGCGTAATAGTTCCCGACGTTTGCCACAAAGATAGCATTACTAAGTTCATTATAGCACACCTTTCCTCTAATAGGATGATTTTTTATAATTTTAAAATTTGATAAGTTTTTAACAAAATCAAACAAAAAATGTATATTGTAAAAAATATTTTCAAGAAACATCCCACTAATCTCAGCTGTACTTGCAACATTTACCACAAGTATGTTAAAATCGGATACAACAATATTAAAATGATAATGGGTAAATATGATTCATTTTACAGCATTTTGAAAAGGTGACATAGAATGATAACAGATATTTTCGAGGACAAAAATGCATATGACTGTTATGTCAGAGAGAAATTCGGTATATTTGTTCCTATAATATATGACAGTTGCAATCTCTCAGAGCAATATGAATATCCTTACTATGAGATTATCATTGATTTCAATGATAATTCGGAAAAAATCCATAATTATCGAGCTGTAATTACATCTCCCAATATTTCGCACAAAAGAAAAGGCAGCAAGCGTTGTTATATTATACTCATAGAAAAAGAATATTTCGAGTCAAGATACCGTATGTATAACAATGAGATACCCAAATATAAGGAATATGAATTTGATTTCTGTTCTGACATATTAAAGACGCTCAATACATTTATATTTGAATATAGCAAATCAATGCGAAATTCAGAAGTAACTTTAGATGCCCAAACAGAGATTGTTACACATTGGATTATACGTTCATTATTTGGTGAAACGCTGGATATGCGGGCTGTTGCATCGGATTATTCTGTTGCCAGGGCTCAACACTATATGGAGCAACATTACATGGAGCACATCACTGTTAAAAAGCTGACAGAGATTGTCTGTATGTCTGAAACAACATTAAACAGAAGATTTAAAAAGGAAACAGGAATTACCCCAATAGAATATCTTATTGATGTGAGAATAAAAATGGCTAAACTCATGTTAAAACGAATGGATATACCCATTACCGAAGTAGCACTTAATTGTGGTTTTGGGAATACTTCGCATTTTTCATCCTGCTTTATTAAAAAAGTAAAGGTATCCCCCCGTGAATATAGAAACCGCTGGGCAGAATAAAGCTTTTTTATAAATATATGGCAGTATTTTGATATTATTATTCCATTTCAATCCTTATAATCATAAAAAGCAACTGTTAAAAAGGTGCATTTGCAAAATCCCAGAATATATATCGTTGCTAAAAATCATTCAATAAGGAGGAAACGGATATGACAGAACAGGAAATGTACAATTTGATGAACAGCAATGTAGGCTTCCATCTTGCCACTGTGGAAGGAGATCAGCCCAGGGTAAGAGGAATGATGCTTTTTAGAGCTGATGAAAATGGAATTATTTTTCATACAGCATCAACAAAGGATGTATATAAGCAGATTATGGCAAATCCTAAGGCTGAGCTTTGCTTTAATGGAGATGGCGTACAGATTCGGGTAACAGGTGTTTTAAAACTTATAAATGATGATAAACTAAAAGAAGAAATATTTAATCATCCTTCAAGGAAGTTCTTAAATGCCTGGAGAGAAAATGGTATAGATCATCTGCTGCAGATTTTTGTAATGAAAAACTGTGAAGCCGTGACATGGACTATGGAAACCAATTTTGAGGAAAAAAAACCTGTAAAAATTTGTTGTAATACATAACTCCACGTCAAGCTGCGGGGCATTTGCCCCTTGCGGCAATGGGCTGGCAAAAACCAGCCCTAACCGAGTATTATTACATTCATATTCTGTCTGCTTCCCTTTTTTCATAAAATGTCAATGTAAGTCTTTCGTTAATAACTTCTGTTTTTCCTGTCTGTAGATACCCCATTTTCTCATACAAATGACAGTTTTTGGGTTCCTGCAAAATTGTATCCAGTTCCCAATTTCCGTTTCCATGCATTTCTTCACATAACTGGATTGCTTTCTGTGCAATGCCTTTTCCTTGAAATTCCGGCAATATAAATATTGGGGAAATTCTCTTATTTTTTCCAGATTCCTTTTTGTCAACAATGCGAACAGCTCCAACTTTTTGCTGTCCAATACAGATAAAATAGTAAAATGTAAAATCTTGTTTCAAACGTGCTTCTACTTTTTCCATGTTTTAATTTGCAGGACTGGTGTCAAAATCCTGATATTTCTCTAATAATTCTTTGAAAGCTTCCACCTGCATAGCGTGTATTTCTTTCGCATTGTCAATATTCGCCCTTGATAATTTTACTTCCATATGCACCCTCGTATTAAATTAAATCAATTCTTTTGAGTTCATGTATACATTTATTTCTGTATATCAAGTCATCCCTTACAGTAAATCCAGCCTTTTCCCAGAAAATATTGCCTGATACATTTTTCTTAAATGCCACTAATGCTACTTTATGTATGCCCTGTGTTTCCAAAGCTGCCAATGCTGAAGCAACAAGTTTTTTTCCTATTCCCTGCCTCCTGTATTCTTTCATGACAGTAGTATGATAGATAAAGCCTCTGCGTCCATCATGACCACTCATAATTACGCCTACAATTTTTCCATTGTCTTCAGCTACAAAACATGTATTGGGGTTTCGCAATAAATATTTGGCAATCCCTTCCCTTTAATCATCTGTTGTATTCAATCCCATACCCTCCGTATGTATCCAAAAATCATATATCTTTTCAAAATCTTCAATATCCATTGTTTTGATTGTCATTATGGCCTCTCCTCCTTTTGCTATTGCTGTTCATTGTGAATTTTGAAAGCATTTCTTCCTATATCCGCTATTACTATTTCTAATCATCTTCTCAAATTTTCATCAGGTTTTCTGAATTTTTCCAACCGATAGTGTTGCTCATCATCCAACTCTTTTATTCCATTTTTATATTCATATCCCTTTTTCCGATAGAACTCTACCGCTGTAATAGATGCAGGAATTTCTATTCTTTCTGCTCTTAAAAACAGCACATCGGATTCAAGTGTATCAATGATATAACTGCCGATTCCCTGCCCATGAAATTCCGGCAACACAAAAATAGTAAGTAATATGCTTTCCGTAACACTTCCCCAAAAACTTGATATGGAACCAACACCCACAATTTTATCTTCATTCCAAAATACATATACATTTGCGTATTCTGCCACACCTTTAAACCAATTTACATCATGCGTGGCAGAGAGGGCTTCTATAGCTTCCACCCCATAATCTTTTACATTTACTTCCTTAAAATTTCTGATAATCAGATTGACGATTTCTTCTGCATCTTCTTCCTGATAAGGCTTGGCAATGACCTCTTTTCCATTTAATAATTTCATAAAAAACTCCTTTCCAAACAAAAAATGCACTAAACATACAATATGTCCAGTGCACTTCTAAACCATCGGCTATTACAAGCATTCTATTAAAATTACAACTTACACCTACCGATTTATATGCACAGACATATCAGACCTACCTGCGTAACTGTGCATCCAATCGGAACACAATTACTTCTAAGTACGTCTGTAATACAGGTACATATAATAT
>JAIDHZ010000352.1 GCA_029052995.1 Lachnospiraceae bacterium
TATATGGATATTAACCAATTTTACAATGGGAATGAATGGTATGCATATCAGTATTTTGGAGCCCATATTTTAGATGAGGGGGTTGTTTTCCGTACCTATGCGCCAAGGGCTTGTAAGGTAACATTGATTGGATCATTTAACGGATGGCATGATACAGAGATGGAGTGTCAGGGACGTGGAGGTATATACAGCCTGACGCTGCCGGATGCACGTGAGGGAGATCTTTACAAATTCCGCATTTATCATTTGGATGGCAGTGTAACAGACAAAGCAGACCCTTATGGATTTTCGATGGAATTGCGACCATGTTCGGCCTCTGTTGTGACCAATATAGATAAATATGAATTTCATGATGGAGAATGGATGGCAGGTAAAGATAAGCTTTATAACCGTCCGTTTCACATTTATGAGATTCATTTCGGCTCATGGAAAGCCTTGGGAGACAGGTGGTACCGGTACGAGGAATTATCGAAGGATTTAGTTCCTTATTTAAAAGAAATGGGGTATACCCATGTAGAGCTTATGCCATTAAATGAACATCCGCTGGATCAGTCCTGGGGATACCAGAGTACAGGATTTTTTGCTGCTACCTCAAGGTATGGGACTCCGGCAGGACTAAAGCAGTTTGTGGATGAATGTCACAGAGCAGGTATTGGGGTAATCCTGGATTTTGTTATGGTGCATTTTGCAGTCGATGATTATGGTCTTTCTATGTATGACGGGGAAGCGCTTTATGAAATGCCGTTCCCGGATGCAAGCCATAGTGAATGGGGCTCATGCAATTTTGCAAACGGGAGGGGGGAAGTAGCAAGCTTTCTAAAATCCTGTGCAAATTTTTGGCTGTCTGAATATCATTTTGATGGACTTAGAATGGATGCCATTTCTAATATTATCTATTGGAGAGGTCAGGAGCAATGTGGTGTAAATGATTCAGCACTTCATTTTATACAGAGCTTGAATGAAGGTTTACATAATCTGCATCCCCGGGCTGTCTTAATCGCCGAGGATTCCACAAATTATTTGAAGGTTACGGCGCCGGTTGCTTATGGAGGGCTTGGTTTTGATTATAAATGGGATCTTGGATTTATGAATGACACTCTGCGCTTCTTCGGATATCCTGTGGAAGAGCGAAGAAAACATTATGAAGATATCCTGTTTTCGATGCATTATTTTTATAATGAGCTTTATATGCTGGCATTTTCCCATGATGAAGTTGTGCATGGAAAGAAAACAATTCTTGATAAAATGTATGGGGAATATGAAGACAAATTTGCACAATGCCGTGCTTTGTTTTTGTATATGATATGCCATCCGGGTAAAAAGCTTAATTTTATGGGAAATGAGATTGGACAGTTCAGGGAATGGGCAGAGTATCGGCCACAGGATTTTGAAGTGTTAGAGCAATATCCGATGCATG
>JAIDHZ010000353.1 GCA_029052995.1 Lachnospiraceae bacterium
GATAATCCCTGATAGCTCAATGGTAGAGCACACGGCTGTTAACCGTGGTGTTGTAGGTTCGAGCCCTACTCGGGGAGTTTTTGTTAAATATGTATATTTTATACATCTTAACATATAATATATTAGATGGCGCCATAGCCAAGTGGTAAGGCAGAGGTCTGCAACACCTTTATCACCAGTTCAAATCTGGTTGGCGCCTCTATTATGAAGGCAGCTACAAACCTTATTAAATAAGGGATTGTAGCTGTTTTCTGTTTTTTTAAAGAGGGTTGGTAGGGAATCAAAACTTGTGGTTGTAACCATAAAGATGGTATATTATAATTAAATAAAAGAATATTTATTAGAGCAAGAACGATTGGCAGAAGCGATTGTTAATTATTTTATGGATTGATAACAAAGATACAGTGGTTAGCAAAAGCGGATCATGAAATTCGGATAAAGGTAGATATGAAGGAGTATAAGAGTGAAATACATGAATTATAAACATTTTGAAAAGTGGATAAAACAATTTGTTTTGGTGGTGGGATGCGGCATGTTTTTTGCATTTTTCGTGCCAGCTATAGTTTTTGCTGCAAACCAGACAGGTACATTTGAAGGTCATCCACTTTTTGAGCAGCATTTAGAATCGCCGGAGATAGAAGGCGAATGCAGCGAGCCGTTTGTAAGGAGGGGAAATGGTTATGCTGTAAAATATGACCCAAGGAAAAATGATATGGTATCTGCGGTGGAAAATCAGGGAAATACAGATACCTGTTGGGCATTTGCAACTATTGCAGCCATTGAGTCTAATTTGATAAAAAATGGTTATGAGAAAAGTGATATTAATTTGTCAGAAAAGCACCTTGCCTATTTTTTTTATAACAGAACAAAAGACAGGCTCGGTTATACAAAAGGTGACAGTAATAAAATAAGATCAGGCTCTTCCTGGGCGCAAAACGGTGGTACGCTGATAAGCCCTGCTTTGCAGCTGGCCACCTGGTCAGGAGTAGTAAAAGAGACGGTTTCGGAAGATAATAAAAAGGGGGAATTTATTCCGGGTGCAGCTCTTTCGGCAAAAGCATGTTATAAATGTGACTATCGTGTCAAAAACGTATATTTTTTTAATTACAATGTAAAAGAAATTAAGGATGCCGTGACAAAATACGGTGCGGTTGCCACCGGAATCTATATGAGTGATAGTTTTTCGTATTGGAATCCGAGGAAAAATGCATATTACTATTCTGGAAAAACGGCAGGTAATCATGCAGTGACGATTGTGGGATGGGACGATAATTTCAGCAGATTTAATTTTAATAAAAAACCAAAGAAAAATGGAGCATGGATTGTTAAAAACAGCTGGGGAACAGGAATAGGTGATGGGGGTTATATGTATGTTTCCTATGAAGATACCGGTCTTACTCAGCTTGTGTCATATGATATGGAAAAGCCGGCAGAGTCTTATGATAATAATTATCAGTATGATGGAACAGGCAATTATGCAGTTCCATTTGCATTAGTAAATAATATAAGTGTTGCAAATGTGTTTCAGGCAAAAGGGGCAGGTGAAAATAATGAGACTTTAAAGGCAGTCAGCATTGCTACAATGCAATATGGTATAAAATACAGCTTACAGGTTTATACAGGTGTTACGAGCAAGACAAATCCAACAAAGGGAACAAAAATGTTTGAAAAAGAACAGACAGGCACTCTTTTGTATCCGGGTTACCAGCGGATTGTATTGCAGCAGCCGGTTACCCTGCAGGCAGGAGAAAAGTATTCAGTGGTATTAAAATTATCAGCAGGAAAAGATAAAGAAGTTGTAATGGACTACGATTATTCTTACAATGCAGGGTGGATTAATTTTGTGTCCAAAGCAGATACCGGCCAAAGTTTTATTGGTAAAAATGGAAAGTGGCAGGATCTTGGAAAAGGAGTTTATGTCCCGGAGTTTGGGAAATCAGTCAGGCTGAATCTTAGAATTAAGTCATATAAGTAATCAGCCACCTAAAAGACAATATATAAGCTGAGTAAAAAAAGATTGAATTTGTCTAAAGGGAGTTCAACAACATTAAAAGTATCTGCGAGTCCGGCAGAAATTAGAAGAAAGGTGAGTTGGTCTTCTGCTGATAAAAAAGTTGCTGTTGTTTCCGGTAAGGGAAAGATCAAGGCAAAGAGCTATGGAACGACTGTCATAAAGGCAAAATTTGTGTCCGGAAAGACGAAGAAAACTTTAAAGTGTAAAGTAACAGTAGGACCTGCACAGATAAAAAATTTTAAAACTACTGGCGGAGAAGGCTATATTAGTGTAAAATGGAATAAGAACACGGATGCAACAGGTTATGTAATTTATTATTCACGGGAAGAAAAAGGGAATTTTAGCATACTTACAAAAATTACAAACAGGAAAACCACACAGTATACAGCAAAAGAACTTGTTGCGGGAACATATTTTATTAAAATGCGACCGTATATAAAAAAAGGAAATAAAATACTATATGGAAGTTATACGGTAATGAAGCAGGCAGTTGTGGAATAATATAACTTCCTAATAAGTGTGGGATGTACCGGGGTTTATTAAATTAAGGAGGATAACTAAATGAAAAAAGAATGGTGCTTTATGAAAAAAGGGATATACAAATCAGCTTTAATTGGTGCGATGGGATTCCTTTTATTTAGTGGTAACAACAGTAATTTTGCTGTGCCAGGAATTATGAAAGGAGCAGTGGTGGAGGCGGCTTCTGCCGACAGTCTTGATGAATATCCGGTGTGCGGTAACTGGCTGGAGCCGGTAGAAATTACAGGTGAGGACTCTTCGCCTGTTAAATACCGGGGGGCGGCATATGGTACAAAGTACGACCCAAGATATGTAAACGGCAGGGTAATGGTATCATCTGTTAAAGATCAGGGAGATTATGAAACATGCTGGGCATTTGCACTTACTGCTGCTGCAGAAAGCAATTTGATTCATAATGGGTATGCTGATGCATCAATTGATCTGTCTGAGAATCAATTTGCCTATTTTTTCTACAACCGGCAGACCGACAAACTGGGATATACGGAAGGAGACAGCAATAATTGTGGATTTAACACTTTAAGGCAATATGGCAACATGGCTTGGGCGCAGAATGGTGGAACACTGCAAGGCGCAGGCTTAGCTCTTGCCACATGGGCGGGTCTTACGACGGAGGATGTATCCAGATATATTTCCATTCCCAATAATTCCCTGTGTTATAGAAATGACTATTGTGTTAAAGACATATTTTTCTATGATTATAATATTAGAAATTATTCGAATTCCATCAATAATGTTAAACAGGCAATTGTAGAACATGGTGCGGTTGCATCAGGTATTTATATTGATGAAATGTATTTTAGGTCCAATGGCGCTTATTACTGCAACAAGGCAGACGGCAATCATGCTTTTACAATTGTTGGTTGGGACGATAACTATTCCCAAAGTAATTTTGGAGCCATTAAGCCCTCAAGAAACGGTGCATGGATAGTAAAAAACAGCTATGGCACAGAAATAGGGGACGAGGGTTACTTTTATGTTTCTTATGAAGATGCCAGCTTGGATGAACTGATGGCTTTAGAAATGATTCCAGTATCAGAACAGTATGATAACAATTACCAGTATGACGGAACAGCAGCACCTCTTACGCCGGTAGTAATGGATGGGATGGGAAATAAAAGCACTCTTCCAAATGGAACAAAATATGCCAATGTATTTAAGGCAAAGGCCTCTTCTTCTTACAGTGAGGAACTGAAAGCAGTGAGTGTTTGTACATTTAGTACTAATACAAACTATGAAGTACAGATTTATACAGGTCTTTCCAGTGCAGCCAAACCGACAAGCGGGACTAAGGCGGTTTCTTTTAAGGGAACATTTCAGGATGCAGGATATCAGACGGTAAAGCTTCCTAAATCGGTTGCATTGGTACCGGGAGAATATTTTTCTGTTGTGGTTACTCTGACAGGTATATCTTCTTCTGCACAGATTGGTATGGAGGGATCTATAAATGGAGACTGGATATCATTTTCAGCAAATGGAGACTCCAATCGGTCTTTTGTATACTATGGTAATAAATGGGTTGACTATTATAATGCGGCGGGAGGAAGCTTCCGTATTAAGGCTTACACGGATATGACAACTATAAAGCCAGACATTAAGCTTTCAAGCACTTCCGAGGGGATTTCCAAAGGAAGCAGTAAAACGCTTTCCATTAAGAAAAACCCGTCTAACATTTACCCTAATGTAATATCATGGAAGTCTTCTAACAAGAATGTAGCTTCCGTGAGCAGCAAGGGAAAGGTTAAGGCAAAATCCTATGGCACAGCTACGATTTCTGCTACGGTTATGAAAGGCGGGAAGAAGACAACACTTAAATGTAAGGTAACGGTTGGACCCTCTAAGGTCAAGAATTTTAAAGTAAGCGGCAGTAACAAAAAAATAACTGTCAAATGGAAGAAAAATAGTGCAGCAACTGGATATGTTATTTATTATTCTCAAAATAAAAACAGTGGATATAAGAAACTCACAACCGTTAGTAAGAATTCCAGCACAAAATATACAAAGAAAGGGTTAGCGGCAGGCACCTATTATGTAAAGATGTGTCCGTACCTTAAAAAAGGAAAAACAAAGCTTTATGGCAGTTGTACAGCAGTGAAGCAGGTTAAAGTAAAGTAATGAAAACAAAAGTAATATATGCAAAACAGTTAAAAAACGAAAAGCAGTTGGCAGACAGGTTAGAGGAGTCTGCCAATTGTCTTGCCCGTGGGGGACTGGTGGCATTTCCGACAGAAACAGTATACGGTCTTGGAGCGGATGCATTAAATGAAACGGCCGCAGCAAAAATTTATGCAGCTAAGGGAAGGCCTTCTGACAATCCGCTTATTGTGCATATCGCAAATGTAGAGGATATGAAAAACCTAGCATATGTTAATAAAAAGGCTGTAATTCTGGCCCATGCATTTTGGCCGGGACCGCTTACAATTATCTTGCCTAAAAAGAATATTGTGCCAAGGGAAACCACAGGTGGATTAGATACTGTGGCTATTCGTATGCCTTCTCATCCTGCTGCACTTTCGCTGATTCGTAATTCCGGTGTGTACATTGCAGCGCCAAGTGCTAATTTATCCGGCCGCCCATCTCCTACAAAGGCAGAGCATGTATTAGAGGATATGAATGGAAAGGTTGAGTATATTATAGATGGAGGGCCCGTGGGTATAGGGATAGAATCTACCATTTTAGATGTAACAGGAGAAATTCCTGTTATTTTGAGACCGGGATTTATTACAAAGCGGATGTTGGAAGAGGTAATCGGAGATGTGGTGATGGATCCCGCTTTGGAGGAGGTAAATGATAATTTGCGTCCGAGAGCACCCGGTATGAAATATACACATTACGCACCAAAAGGAGAATTAACACTGGTAGAATCAGACGAGGCGGATTCAGTCAGGGGGAATTCCGTAAAGGAGGATTCCGGTATGACACAAGGGGATTTACCAAGGGTTGTAAACCGTATTCGTGAGCTGGCACAGGAGAAAAGGAAATGCGGACATATCGTTGGAATTATGGCATCGGAAGAAACAGTTTCACTTTACAAAGACTGTGCGGATGTGATAATATGTGTCGGGAAACGCAGGAATCAGGATACGGTGGCTGCGGGACTTTATTCGGCACTTCGGGATTTTGATACTGCCGGGGCGGAATATATTTATGCAGAAAGTTTCCGTGGCGAGGGACTTTCTTATGCAATAATGAATCGTCTGTTAAAGGCAGCAGGACATCGGATAGTAAGGATATAACTATCCCTAAAAAGGAGGCAGATAACAAAAATGATAGCTTTGGGTTGTGATCATGGCGGCTATTGCCTGATGCAGGAGGTAAAGAGCCACTTAGATGAAAGAGGTATAGAATATAAGGATTTTGGATGTTGTTCAGAGGAGTCTGCAGATTATCCTGTCTATGCAAAAAAGGCGGCAGATGCAGTTGCCGATGGCGAGTGCGAGATGGGTATTTTGATTTGTGGAACAGGTATAGGAATGTCTATCGCAGCCAATAAGATAACGGGTATTCGTGCAGCCCTTTGTCATGACTGTTTTAGCGCAGCAGCTACAAAGGAGCATAATAATGCAAATATTCTTGCTATGGGAGCCCGTGTCATTGGCCCTGGATTGGCACTTAAAATTGTGGATACCTTTTTGGATACTCCGTTTTCAGGAGAAGAGAGGCATGTCCGAAGAGTGAATATGATTGAGGATTTATAAAATGAAAATGTTAGCATTAATCAGCCAGCTTGCTATTGCAATGCTTACAGCACTTTTTATATGTGGCGGCATTGGATATGTTATTGATGCCTGCTTTGGAACTGATATTTTTATTTTTTTTCTGATTTTAGGGGTGGCAGGAGGTTACCGCTCCTGCTATATTATTATCTGCAAATTTCTTGGAAAACGCAGTTTATTTGACAAAAATGAAAATAAAAAATAAAACTTTTTAAAGTATATTTATTTACATATGATGGGAAAATTAGTATAATTAGGTGTGCTGGCGTTATACTGTGTTTGTTATCTTTTTAAGATTTTAAATGCCAGGCATTTAGTATCGTTACAGGAGTCGGGCATATGGAACAGGTAAAACAGACGCTAACGGGATTTTTTATAGGATTAGGAATTTATGCAGCCATTGTGGAGGTGGTGGGATTAATCTTTTCGGAAGAGCTGAGTTACTATACAATGGGTCTGGTGTTAGGTACTACTGTTTCTATTGTTCTTATTTTTCATATGACGAGCACGCTTAATAAAGCACTTGACCTGCCACAGGAAAAGGCCGCAAGCTATGTGAGGCGGCAAAGTTTTTTGAGGCTGCTGCTTATGCTGGCTGCATTAATAGTGGGACTTATTTTTGATGAATTCAATTTTATTGCTTTGGTACTTGGATTGCTGGGCTTGAAAATTGGTGCTTTGATTGCACCATTTTTTCTGAAACACCTCTATCCTGACAGCTTTATTACAAAAGAAGATGGGGATATAGAGGAATAAGCAGTTAAGTAATATATTATAATACTTATAGAAAGGAAGGTGAAGCAATGGGTTATGGAATGATGCCAATGCTGTTAGCCGCTGATACTGAGGTGGATTTTTCGATTCATCATTTATGGGAATATCAGTTTATGGGACAGACAGTATATATTACGACTTCGCATGTATGCTGCTTTATCATAATGATGACACTGATGATATTTGCGCTGGTAGCAAGAAGTAAGTTCAAAAAAGCACAGGAAATTCCGGTCGGATTCCAAAATGTGATTGAGCTGGTTGTTGAGACGCTGCAGGGTTTCGTACATTCTTCTATGGGAGAACATGACAGAAAGTATGTTAACTATATTGGAACCTTGTTCTTGTTTATACTTTTCTCGAATATATCCGGTTTGTTTGGATTAAGACCACCGACAGCAGATTTCGGAACCACATTTTCTTTGGCACTGATTACATTTGTTATGATTCAGTATAATAATTTCAAATGTAACAAATTGGGTGCTATTACAGGTTTGTTTCAACCGATATGGTTTCTGTTTCCGATTAATATAATCGGAGAAATTGCCACACCGGTATCCATGTCTTTGCGTTTGTTTGGTAACGTGATGGCAGGTACGGTTATGATGGCGCTTTATTACGGACTGCTTCCAATATTTGCAAAAGTTGGTATTCCGGCAGCCTTACATGTATACTTTGACCTGTTTTCCGGTGCAATTCAGGCCTATGTATTTTCAATGTTAACAATGGTATTTGTAACCCAAAAAATAGAAGGGTGATACCATGTAAATAGTTATCAAAGCGGCAGATAGCGGTTTTTGATGACCTGAAATTTAAATTTATCTGTCCGGTTATGAAAAGCCGCCGGATAGCATTAAAAAATTTATATGGAGGTAATGTTTTATGTCAAACATCACAAACGAAGGTTTAATTTTAGCATGTTCAACAATTGGTGCAGGTTTAGCAATGATTGCCGGTATCGGTCCCGGTGTCGGTCAGGGTTATGCGGCAGGACAGGGTGCTGCTGCGGTAGGACGTAATCCGGGTGCAAAGGGTGACATTATGTCAACTATGTTACTTGGGCAGGCGGTAGCGGAAACAACAGGTCTTTATGGTTTGGTTGTTGCATTATTGTTGATGTATGGTAATCCGATGTTGTCTAGGTTCTTAAAGCTGTAAACATATAATCTTAGTATAGCTATGTCTTAACTTAGACGAAAGGAGGACAACCGATGAATATTTTAAATGCACTCGGAAGTGCATCAATGTTGTTGACGGATGGTCATATTTTTGAATTAAATGCGCAGTTGGTCAATGATATTATACTTCAGGGTATTGCAATATTTATCCTCTTCTTCTTCCTTTCGAGCGTGTTATTTGAACCGGTAAAAAAGGTTTTAAGTAACCGTTCAGAAAAAATTAAAAATGACATTGAGTCTGCCGCTAAGGATAAGGAAGAGGCTGCCGCAATGAAGGCAGAGTATGACGAAAAGCTCAAAGCCATTGATAAAGAAAGAGAAGAGATTTTGAAAGCAGCCCGTAAAGCGGCGCAAAAGCGGGAGACTTTAATTGTGGAGGAGGCAAATGCCGAGGCCGCAAGAATCATGGATCGTGCCAATCAGGAGATTGAGCTTGAAAAGAGTAAGGTTTCTGACGAGATGCGTAAAGAGATTGTCCGGGTGGCAACTGCGATGGCTGCAAAGATTGTTGAGCAGCAGATTGATGAGAGCAAGCAGAATGCTTTAATTGAGGATACTTTGAAAGAGATGGGTGGTAGTACATGGCTAAGCAGGTAAGTATGACCTACGGAAGTGCTTTATTTGAAGTGGCATTGGAAAATAACAGCTTAGATGCCGTATTAGAAGAAGTGCTTTTCGTAAAGCAGACATTTGTGGAAAATGAAGAATTGACAAAGTTTTTGTTCCACCCCAATATCGAAAAACAGGAAAAGGTAAATGTGATAAAAAATGTTTATCAGGGTAAGGTTTCTGATGAGATTGTCGGGTTGATGACCATGATGGTTGAGAAAGACCGGCAGCGTGATATCTTTTCTGTATTCGATTATGTAATCGGAGCCATTAAAGAGGAAAAGGGAATTGGTATTGCTTATATTTCTTCAGCGGTGGAGCTATCTGACGAACAGAAAAAGAAGATAGAGAAAAAGCTTTTAGATACCACAGAGTATCAGGAGATTGAAGGTAACTATCAGGTAGACAGCAGTCTGATTGGAGGTTTGGTCATCAGAATACAGGATACCGTGGTAGACAGCAGCTTAAAAACACAGATTGCGAATTTATCAAAGACCCTGTTATGATTTTACTTATCAGGGAAAACGCAGTTGGAAAGGAATACAACTGCAATATAATTAAGACAGAGAGAAGGTGCTAATTTTCTATGAATTTGAGACCAGAAGAAATCAGTTCTGTGATTAAAGAGCAGATTAAGAATTATTCTAAGGAATTAGAAACCTCCGAGGTTGGTACAGTTATTCAGGTTGCAGATGGTATTGCCCGTGTGCACGGTTTGGAAAAAGCCATGCAGGGCGAGCTTTTGGAATTCCCGGGTGAAGTTTACGGAATGGTAATGAACCTTGAGGAGGATAATGTAGGTGCCGTTTTGTTAGGTGCGAATAAAAATATCAACGAAGGAGATACCGTAAAGACCACCGGTCGTGTGGTTGAGGTTCCGGTCGGCGATGCCATGCTTGGACGTGTTGTAAATGCATTAGGACAGCCTATCGATGGTAAGGGACCAATTAAAACGGACAAATCAAGACCGGTAGAGAGGGTTGCTTCCGGTGTTATTTCCCGTAAATCAGTAGATACTCCATTACAGACAGGTATTAAGGCGATTGATGCCATGGTGCCAATCGGAAGGGGACAGCGTGAGTTAATTATCGGTGACAGACAGACAGGTAAGACTGCAATTGCCATTGATACAATTATTAATCAGAAAGGACAGGGAGTTTACTGTATCTATGTTGCAATAGGCCAGAAAGCTTCTACCGTTGCAAACATTGTTAAATCTTTATCTGAGTATGGAGCAATGGATTATACTACCGTTGTTGCATCAACAGCTTCCGAACTTGCGCCATTACAGTATATTGCGCCATATGCAGGCTGTGCAATCGGAGAGGAATGGATGGAGCAGGGAAAGGATGTACTGGTTATATATGATGATTTAAGTAAGCATGCTACGGCTTACCGTACACTTTCTTTACTGCTTAGAAGACCGCCGGGACGTGAGGCATATCCTGGTGATGTATTCTATCTGCACTCAAGATTACTTGAGCGGGCAGCCAAATTAAATGATGAGTTAGGTGGAGGCTCCTTGACGGCACTTCCGATTATTGAGACCCAGGCAGGTGACGTATCTGCTTATATTCCGACCAATGTTATTTCCATTACAGACGGTCAGATTTATCTGGAAACAGAGATGTTTAATGCAGGCTTCAGGCCTGCTATCAATGCAGGTCTTTCGGTATCCCGTGTAGGTGGTGCTGCACAGATTGGAGCAATGAAAAAGATTGCTTCCCCAATCCGTACAGAGCTTGCACAGTACAGAGAGCTTGCAGCATTTTCTCAGTTTGGTTCTGAACTTGATGCGGATACTAAGGAGCGTTTGGCACAGGGTGAGCGTATTAAGGAAATGCTAAAGCAGCCACAGTATAAGCCCATGCCGGTTGAGCGTCAGGTTGTTATTATTTATGCGGCAACAAAGAAATATTTGTTAGATGTTCCGGTGGATGATATTCTTGATTTTGAAAAGGGATTGTTTGAGTTTATTGATACCCAGTATCCGGATATCTTTTCTAAGATTCGCAAGGTTAAGAAGTTGACAGACGATATTGAGGAAATGTTAGTACAGGCAATTACCGCTTTCAAAGAGCAGAGATAGAAAGGGGTGAGTTGTCTTGGCTTCCATGAGAGATATAAAACGGCGCAGGGATTCTGTTGCCAGTACCGGTCAGATTACCAAGGCAATGAAGTTGGTTTCTACGGTAAAATTACAAAAAGCAAAGGCCAGAGCGGAGAGCAATAAACCTTATTTTACAATGCTTTATGATACAATGTGTTCTATTTTAGCAAGGTCATCGGGGATAGAGCATCGGTATTTAACCGGTGGGGGTTCAGAGAAAAAAGCAGTTATTGCAATTACCTCTAACCGTGGACTTGCAGGTGGATATAATAACAATATTGTAAAAGAGATTTTGTCACATTTTACCCCGGAAGAGACAAATATCTATGCATTAGGACGCAAGGGTTTAGAGGGACTGCATAGGAAGGGTTATCACATTGTGGAGGATGCTTCGGAGGTGATGAATGACCCGCTTTATGCAGATGCGATTCAGCTTGGCAAGCATGTCCTTGGTGCTTTTGAAGCCGGTGATGTAGGGGAGATTTATATTGCCTACACGAGCTTTAAGAATACTGTGGTGCAGGAGCCGAAGCTTATAAAGCTTTTGCCCATTGATGTGGATGAAATTATGGATGGTGTAGAGATTGATACCACCGTGAAGATGAATTACGAGCCGGTGGAAGACGAAGCACTTGATATGATTATTCCAAAGTATATTAACAATATTATTTTCGGTGCATTTGTAGAAGCTGTTGCCAGTGAAAATGGTGCCCGTATGCAGGCGATGGATTCTGCTACAAAGAATGCGGATGACATGATTGCCGATTTATCGCTTAAATATAACCGTGCAAGACAAGGTTCCATTACTCAGGAGCTTACTGAAATTATTGCAGGTGCGGAGGCCATATCCTAGTTTCATTTTAAGAAATTTTGATTAATGGCTTGCTTCTTCCCGCAGAAGTAAAGCTTATGGTTATGAAGGATATGATAGAATAGAAATAATGATAAGGAGAAAATATATGGCAGAGAAAAATGTCGGTAAAGTCACCCAGATTATCGGTGCCGTATTGGATATTAAATTCAGTGAGGGTAATCTTCCTGAGATTAATGATGCAATCAGGATTACCAGAAAAGATGGCGGCGAGTTAACCGTTGAGGTTTCTCAGCATTTAGGTGATGATACAGTAAAATGTATTGCCATGGGGCCAACAGATGGATTGGTACGTGGTATGGAGGCAGTTGCTACAGGTGCTCCGATTACAGTACCTGTTGGTGAAAATACATTAGGACGTATCTTTAATGTATTAGGTGAGCCTATTGATAATAAGCCGGCTCCGAATTGTAAAGAGCATTTTCCGATTCACAGAAAGGCTCCGAGTTTTGATGAGCAGGCAACGGAAACAGAAATTTTGGAAACAGGTATTAAGGTTGTTGACTTATTATGTCCGTATCAGAAGGGTGGTAAGATTGGACTGTTTGGTGGTGCCGGTGTAGGTAAAACAGTATTGATTCAGGAGTTGATCCGTAATATTGCAACGGAACATGGTGGATATTCTGTATTTACCGGTGTAGGCGAGCGTACCAGAGAAGGTAATGACCTTTATAACGAAATGACAGAGTCAGGAGTTATCAATAAGACAACCATGGTATTCGGTCAGATGAATGAGCCGCCTGGAGCGAGAATGAGAGTAGGTCTTACCGGACTTACAATGGCAGAGTATTTCCGTGACCAGGGTGGTAAGGATGTGCTGTTGTTCATTGATAATATCTTCCGTTTTACTCAGGCAGGTTCAGAGGTGTCTGCATTACTTGGACGTGTGCCTTCGGCCGTTGGTTACCAGCCAACTTTACAGACTGAGATGGGTGCCCTTCAGGAGCGTATCACCTCCACAAAGAATGGTTCTATCACTTCCGTACAGGCTGTATATGTACCTGCGGATGACTTGACAGACCCGGCTCCTGCAACTACATTTGCCCATTTGGATGCAACTACCGTACTTTCACGTTCCATTGTAGAATTAGGTATTTATCCGGCAGTTGATCCGCTTGAGTCAACCTCACGTATTCTTGACCCGAAGATTGTGGGTGAGGAGCATTATGAGGTTGCCCGTGGAGTGCAGGAGATTTTACAGAAATACAAGGAGTTACAGGATATTATTGCAATTCTTGGTATGGACGAATTGTCAGAAGATGATAAGCTTGTAGTATCCCGTGCAAGAAAGATACAGAGATTCTTATCTCAGCCATTTTTTGTGGCAGAGCAGTTTACCGGTACGAGTGGAAGGTATGTGCCGCTTTCTGAGACTATCCGTGGATTTAAGGAGATTATTGAAGGTAAGCATGATGATATACCTGAAGGATATTTCTTAAATGCCGGTTCAATTGATGATGTGCTGGAAAAGGTAAACTAGAATAATAATCCCAGCACGCAGTCAGGCAGTGCTTATGCCTGTATGGTAAAATGAGTGGCTGTTGTGATTGCGGCAGCAATTGGATTATTAAGACTGAACGTAAGGAGAGTTCATATGGCAGATAATATGAAATTGAAAATAGTGGCTCCTGAGCGTATATTTTATGAAGGGGATTCCAGTTTTTTAGAGTTTACTACAACAGAAGGAGATATGGGTATTTATCCGAATCATATTCCCCTCACTGCAATTATTGCGCCGGGGATTTTAAGGATTTATGAGGGAGATAATGTGAGAGAAGCAGCCCTTCATTCTGGATTTGTACAAATTTTGCAGGACAGTGTTACAATTCTTGCAGAAAGCGTGGAATGGCCGGACGAGATTGACAAAAACCGTGCAAAGGAGGCGGAAGTTCGGGCTAAACGCCGGATTGACGAGGAGAGCGGTATTGATTTGGATCGTGCAGAGCTGGCTTTAAAGAGAGCATTACTACGCCAAAGAATGGCGAGAATGTAGAGATTACAAGGGGTTGTCGCTTTATTGAAAAAGTTTGTTTAGCGACAGCTCCTTTTTTTGTTGCTTTGAGAGTAAGGAATAAAAGAGCTATAGGCATATCCAAGGTATATTACTGCATACAATATAAAAAAATGAAAAGGATTTTTCCTTGAAAGAATATATTGAAGAACGTGCAACCCAGATTGGAACCTATATTATAGATTCTAATGCAACTGTAAGACAGACAGCAAAGCAATTCGGAGTAAGTAAGAGTACGGTACATAAGGATGTTTCTGAACGGTTAATCTATATTAATCCGACACTGGCCGGCGAGGTCCGGAAGGTTCTAGATGTGAACAAGTCAGAAAGGCATATTCGGGGTGGGATGGCAACGAAGGAGAAATATCTGCATAAGGTGTAGCAGTGTTCATTATATAGGGCAGAAAAGTGTGTTGAATGTGATAGCGGCATTGGCAAAAAGCTAATGCCGCTTTTAACATACACAATATGCTCTTTTGTATCTTCTAAATTTTTCCTCTAATGATTTCCGATAAACTGCCCTAACTGTTCAATCAGACCTGCATTGCCATTTACGGATATTTCTCCCACTCGGTCACATATTTTTTCCAAATATTCTAATTCCTTTAGCCGGTATAGCGTTTTGTTCTCATCCATCAGCTTTGCCGTATTTAATAAAGATCTGGTAGATGCAACCTCTTCCCTTCTGGAAATCACATTTGCCTGGGCTGCTTTTTCTGCAACCAACACTGAATTCATAATATCCTTAATCTCTCCCGGAAGGATAATATCTTTAATTCCTGCAGAGAGAAATTCCACATAAAATGTATTTTCATTTTCCTTTAACTTTAAAAATACCTCTTTGGAAATCTGCTCCTTTAATTCCAGAATTTCATCCAGCTTGTAATTACCCGTCAGCTCCCGGATCACGAGCTGGGCAAAGGAATACATCTGCTGTTCCAGATTCTTAATATTTTCAGATAATGCCACCGCATCCCGAATCTTATAGGTACAGGTTACATTCATACGGATTCCGATTTTATCTTTTGTCAGAATTTCCTGACCTACAATATTAAGTTCTGTCTGCTTCATGTCTATAATCCTAGCAGTTATGCTATAACGGTCATTCCAAAAGTAATAAGCACCAGAAGCCAGTTTTTTTTGCAGTGTATGGTTATAATAGAGCAATCCAATCTCGCCCTCACCCACTAATACAGTAGTATAATATTTCGTCGGAATCATTGCTAACATCTGCTTCGTAACTTCCTCTCCAATCTCAGGCTGTTCCATGGAAATCAGTTTTACTTCGTATTTTTCAAACACATTCCAGAAAATATACTCCTTTCTTACGGCAAATGCCCGCAGAGTATTGTTGACATAGATCAGACCAAGAAACCCATCCGGAATCTCATAACGCACGGTGGATTCCATAAACATCTGATCTTTCTCCAATATCTGATATGGAATATCCATAAAATTTAACTCTCCCAGCATTTCCTCTATATGTACCTGATATCCAAGAGTCTTGGAAAAATAATATTTTCCCGCTGTAATCAATCTATCAAATATGCCATTTTTTGTCACAAATCCTACTTCATTTTCTTTTATAATCACTTTCATATCCTAATCCTCCATTATCTTTCACATTATTTTATATAGCAGTCCATCCCTCTCTTCTTTGTTCCATTACGGAAATGTGATTGAGCATTGGATTTTACAGGAGGACTCCCGTACTCTGCCAAAGTATGTTTGCTTTCTAACAAAAATTTTTATTAGAAAACAGCCATTACTTAAAGCGATTTCTTTTTGCTGTCCTGTAAAATCTGTTTGCGGTATCCTCATCCTTTCAGGTAATAAAACAAATTACCTTCTCCGGATTTTTCTTTGGAGCATTCTGCATCTACTGTATGATTACAGCAGATGACCTATCAGCCTTAAAAATACCCGGTGTGGAGGAGAGGGATGTCCTGCACCTTTGGTTTGGAGATGGATTCGAACCATCTGACTTAAAAAGTCTGCCATTGTGTGCTCTACCAAGCTGAGCTACCGTTTTCACGGGGTGGATTTGAACCACCGACAGCACAAGTCTGGAACCTATTCCCTTAATAGGTGTTGCGTTTAACAGACGCAATTATCAGAAGGACTATGGAATACCCTGTATTACATACCGGCACCGCAGGGCAGGGGATTTTCCCCGATACCCACGCAAATAATTCCTTCTATTTATAATAATCCCGCTCAGCGGGTTATTACCTTTGTATTCTTGCTTTTTTACAAGGTTTCAACCCTTTACGACGCCCACCGTCTTTAATTTTCTGACAGGGGTTACTAAATCCTTTTGCTGTTCCATCACCTCATCAATATCCTTATAAGCAAATCGGCATTCCTCTGCAACATCATTTTTCTTTCGTTTGCCGAGTATTACCCCCTGCTTCTTTAAATCAACCATAACCTGTTCCGTAGTAAATGCCGCCATAGCACCGCTTCTGGAGTAGCATCTGCCGGCCCCATGGGAAGATGTGTGAAAGGTTTCAGGATTGCCTTTTCCCTCTACCACATAGCTATAAGAACCCATAGCACCCGGAATAACTGCCATTTCGCCTTCCCTTACTCTGGTGGCACCCTTCCTGTGCACCCACACATTTTCACCATAATGGTTTTCTAAATATGCATAGTTGTGATGACAGTTAATTTTATCTGTAAATTCCACCTTATACTCTGTATATTTTTCTACCTGTTCCATCACGATATTACAGACTGCCTTTAACATATGCTCCCTGTTTTCAAAAGCATAATCTAGAGCAAGCTGCATCCAGTTGATATACTGCTGTCCTTCGGCAGACTGTACCGGCAGAAATGCCAGCTGGTATGCGTCGGGAACCTCACTGTACCATTTTCTGTTTAATTCTCTTGCTTTATTATGAAAATAATCGCATATCGCTTTTCCGAGATGGCGGCTTCCGGAATGAATCATAATGCAAAGATATCCGTTTTCATCCTCCTGAAGCTCAATAAAATGATTGCCTCCGCCTAAGGTCCCTACCTGATAATATCCTTCGTCAATCAAATGCAGCAGCTTCTCATCTGCTTCGTATTTCTCCATTTCTTCCTTAGCGTGGTCTAAAACCTGTGATTCCTGAGGCAATTTATGCCGTTCTGTTCCTAATGGTACGGAACGCATAATGCTTCCGATCATGGATTGGATCAGAGTTCCGTTTCCGGTCTGAATCTCCTTAATATCTGCCGTTTTTATATTCGTGGCAGTAAATACCATTCCGCATCCGATATCCACACCCACTGCGTTAGGAATAATTGCATCCTTTGTGGCAATCACTCCTCCAATGGGCATTCCTTTTCCTGCGTGGGTATCCGGCATGAGGCAAACCCATTTATGTATAAACGGAAGATTTGACAAATGATATGCTTGTTCTAAACAGTTTTCCTCAATCTTACTTTCATCCTCTAACCATACCTTCACAGGATATCTCGTGTTTTCATTAAATAATACAAACATTGTCTTTCTCTCCTTTTAATCTGTATTGCTGTTTCCTTTGATGATGTTATTCTATTCTGTATTGGAAGATTTTTCATTTCAAAAAAGTTGCGAACTTAAGAAATAGCCAAAAGCATTCCCTCCTTTTCTTAATTATGTTACAATACTGTTATATTACTTTAGCATCAGGGAATAAAGTGTTTCATTTCTACCCGCCATGGAACAAGGAGAACAGTATGTCCGAATTTAAAGAATTAATCAAAAGCTTTCCAAAAACAAGGGAATATGTACGTGACTTCTTTGTATATGGATTTAAGACCAGAGAAGAATTCAAGGAGAAAAGTCCCAGAACCTACGACAATGAACGCCGCAGAATTGAAAGCTGGCTATCTGGATTTATCAAACAGGACTACACAGAAAAAGGGAAAAACATCTCTCTTGCCATAGACAGCAACCTCCTTGGCACCAATCCACTTTACCGGGTCTGGAAAACAAAAAGCTTTACAGACAATGATATTATGCTGCATTTTTTTTTACTGGATTCTCTAAGTGAACAGGCTGGAAAGACAATCGAATCCATCACCGATGATATCTTGGATACTTATGGCATTTTTTTTGATACACAGATGATCCGGAGAAAATGTAATGCCTATGTAAATGAAGGACTTTTACGAAAAGAAAAACAGGGAAAAGACCTTCTCTATCTGAAAAACCCGGATTTTGAAAATATCATACATGAGTTTCCCATGCTGGAAAATGCCATTAAATATTATCAGTTAAGTGCACCCTTAGGAATCGTCGGAAATACTATTTTAGATACTATTTTAAAAGAAAACCAGGTGTTCCGGGTAAAACACAGCTTCTTTGTGCATACCTTAGAAGATGAAGTTCTGCTGCAGATATTGGAAGCCATGCAGCAGCAGTTCTCCGTGCAATTGTCCATAAAGAGTTCAAAAAACAGCCATGAACGCACCCAGAGCGGAATTCCACTTCAGATTTTTACCAGTACACGAACTGGAAGACGTTTCCTTTGCCTGTATATCTGTAAGTCAAAGCGTTTTACCTGCTTCCGCATGGATACCATAAAGAAAGTACAGATGTTAGAAGCGGCAGAAAATTATGATAATTTGAAGGATGCATTGAAAAAAAATCACCCCTATATATGGGGCGTATCTTTTCAAAACGAACAGCTGACACGTATGGAATCAATTAAAATTACCCTGCACATTCAGGAGGGCAGGGAGGACTTCATTATAGAACGCCTGAAACGCGAAGGAAAGGGAGGTATCATTACCCGAATTGAACCAAACATTTACACATATGAAAAAGAAGTATTTGACTGCAATGAAATGCTGCCTTGGATTCGTACTTTTACCGGGCGCATTAGGGACATTGAATGCAGTTCTGCCCGTTTAAAAAACCTCTTTTATGCAGATATGGAAAAAATGTATGAGCTATATCATATTTGAGAAAATTATGCAAATTGATTTATCAGCAGAATTAATAAGTATAAATATTTTAACAAAAATAGGATTAATGTGATGGAAATTGTAAATGAGCAAAAATAGTGCAGTTTTGCAGTTAAAGGAAAAAATCTGCTTTATGAATATCATTTATATTATCCCCAATATC
>JAIDHZ010000354.1 GCA_029052995.1 Lachnospiraceae bacterium
GTTGATTATTACTAATTTTAATAATTTGAGTATAGCTTTTGAAGTTGAACAGGTATTAGGAATTCATAGAGTTTCTTGGACTGATATTGTAAAACCGGATGCAACTATAAATACTAAGAGCGCCGGAGTTGCAACTGGTATTATTAAGAAATTGGAATCTTTGATTATTGTATTAGACTTTGAACGTATTGTGGAAGATATTTGTCCGGAAACAAGCCTTAAGATGTCAGAGCTTGATGTGCTCGGCGAGCGTGAACGTAATAATAGTCCTATTTTGGTTGCAGAGGATTCACCAATGCTGCAGAAATTAGTCAAAGATGCCCTGAATAAGGCGGGATATATTAATGTTTCAATGCATTCAAATGGTGAGGAGGCATGGAATAAATTATTAGAGTTTAAGAGAAATAATGGTGTCGATTATGGTGTTAAATGTATTATTACTGATATTGAAATGCCGCAAATGGATGGACACAGGCTCATTAAATTAGTCCGTGAGGACGAGGCATTGAAACACCTGCCTATTATTATCTTTTCTTCATTGATTAATGAGGATATGAAGCGTAAGGGAGAGTCTTTGGGAGCTGATGCACAAATTACAAAGCCAGAGATTGCACAGTTGGTCGGCTATATTGACAAACTTATTATTGGTAGATCAATAGAAGAATAATATGTACATAAGAAAAGGGCTGCATCATGCAGCCCTTTTCTTATGTAACTTTTAACTATTAATCAAGTGTAAATTCGCCTTTGATGTCTTCGTTGAATAAATAATATGCCATATTTTCTTCAGGCTTAATAAACAACTGAAGAGAAGTAAGTTCTGAAGCTTTTTTTCCCATATCAGTCCATATTTTTTTTGCCTTAGCAATCAAATTTTTTTCTTCTAACTGTTTTTCCTGATATTCAACATAAACTGTAGATTTCATGTACAATCCTCCCTTAATATTTTATAGACATTCTGATTATATAATAAACAATATAAAATTGCAAGCTGTACAGGTAATAAAGTAGATTTTGCAAAGTGTTGATTGTCTTGTAATACTTTTTCGAAGATTCTTTGCGTTGTTTCTTGTTAAAATGAAAAAGGTATGATACAATAACCTTGTTTGTTTTAATTTGAAAAAGAGGTGTTTTTATGGATGAGAATTATCTTGATAATCTTTTGAATGAGATATCATTAGATGGTGAGATTAACCATATAATTGAAGATGAACTGGATAGTCAGATGAAGTCAGAGAAAAGGCAGAAGCAGGCAGAGAATACGCCAAGTCAGGAAGAGGTATTTAATTTTGGATTAAATCAGGATATTTCCGATTCGAATGATTCTTTTGATATTAATTTTTCGGAAGAGCAGATGGATGAATTAGATGATTTGGATAATTTAGCAGATTTGGATATTGGTGATTTGGATTTTTCCGATATTGACTTCGATGATATTGATATTAATAAATTAGACAGCATTCAGGATGATAATTTTGATGATATTCTGAAAGAGTTTGAAGGGGATTTAGAGATAGATACCTTTTTTGATGCAGGGGAAAAAGAAGATATTTTACCAAAACAACAGATGAAAGATGAAGCTGTTGATTTAGTTCAGGAAACGGTTTTGGAGACCAATGAAGATTTAAATGAGGATGCTTTTGATGCCAATAAATTTTTAGACAGCTTGTTGGAGGAACCGGGGGAAGGAACAGCGCCCCCAAACCCTATAACCGAGTTATCGGCAGAGACGGAAGAAGAAACAGTACAGTATAATAATGAACAGCCGGAGCAGGAGGTTGAAGCCATGTTATCTGAGCAGGCAGAAGAAAATGAATCATATCCTTTGGATTTTGGCGTTGAACAAAGCAATGTATCTGAACAGATAAATGAGGATGATAATTTTAAAGAGATGTTAAATGAAAATTCTGATATTTTAGAACAGGATGATTTGGATGATTTGTTATCCATTTTGGGTATGGAGGGGGATGGAGCTTCCTTAACTGCTGAACAGCATGAGGAAGAAACAGCACTTGAACAGGACATATCTTTGAGTGAT
>JAIDHZ010000355.1 GCA_029052995.1 Lachnospiraceae bacterium
GGGATAATGTTTCTAATCTTACTCATATTCTAGGGGGAATGGTTGGTTCAGGTCTTGGCTATGTAATGAACAAAAACAAGATGAATAGATATTGAAGGTGAGAATGCTGTATGTTAGAACACAAAAAGATTCGAAACCTTAGTGATTATTTTGTCGAATTAAATAATCGACAGAATAAAGAGGTATATTTTTATCGGATTAATGGATATTCGGAGGAAATAGGAGATTTTATCAAGAAGTATTATGATGTGGCAAGACGGACAGGTGTTGTTATTGAAGGTAAAATTCCAAATCCGGATGAAAAAAATCTTGCATACTATAGCGAGATTATGGGAATGGATTTCAAAATGAATATGGAATTCATAACAACAAGTTTGAAGAAATGGCTGCCGCGAATGAACGATTTTCAAAGACAGAATGTAGCAGCCTCCATATATGATTCTCTTGACGTCATGAGAAAAGGCGGAAAGACAGAAAATATGCTCAAAAATGCATATATAAAGTTTATGTGTTGGTTGTATTATAAATTTGAAAGGATTTTAAACCAACTAGGTGAAAATGATATTCCTAAGATACTGTATGAGGGAGATGTCAGTAATTATGAGCTGATGCTGATATCTATATTATCGAATGCAGGATGTGATGTAGTTATGCTACAGTACCAGGGAGATCAGAGCTACTTGAAAGTAGATCCGGGGTCATCACTTTCAGATAATCTTCAAATGAATGGAATGCAGCCATTTCCGCAAGGATATTGTATAAAAAAAGTGCGGGATGAAATTCAGAATGAAATGAATAACGAAAGACTGTATGGAATGCAGCCTTCCGTTAATAGTTGTACAAATTCCTGGATTAAGGGGAAGGGGCTCGATGATATCAGAGAAAGCGTTGCTGTCAGAGGGAGTGATCCTAAGTTCTTTTACAATTGTTTCTATAGGATTAACGGTGTGGAAGATAAACTTACTTATGCTAATGAACTGTTTCAGTTATATCAGGAATTGAAAAATTCAAAGCGAAAAGTTGTTATTGTAAATGAAGAAATACCGAAGCCTGGCCCTGAAGAAATAGCAGGAGTTAAACGTGGAAGCTATGCCAAACAGGAGCAAATGATTTTTGATTTGGCCAATAATATAAAATATACAGCTAATATTGAATTGCAGAGAATTATGCATAAGGCTTTTGTTGATGTGGTACTGGCAGAGGCGAAGAGGGATGGAGATAATCTTAACAGGCTTACGAATAAAGCGGTATATTTATTGTGCTGGCTGAAACGATACATGCCTCAATTATTTTCTAATTGGAAGCTGCCGGAAGTAGGCTGTTTTATTTACATGGGAGGATGCAAGAATGAGAATGAGGCAATGCTTCTGAGCCTTTTTGCAAGGCTTCCTGTAGATGTATTGGTTCTTTGTCCAAACTTAAATGTGAAGTGTTGCTTGAATGACAAGCTATTATATGAGGTAAATTATCAGGAGAGCTTGGATATTAATAAATACCCTGAGGATAATTCACAGGTTAAGATAGGGACAGTTGCTTATCATGCAGAGAGAGAGCTTGATACTTTGATGTATCAGGATACTGGAATTTATAGAAATCAGCAGTATGGAAAGGCGAATATCATTAGCTTGCAGACGATGTATGAGGAGATAAAAATCCTCTGGGATCAGGAACTTAAGTATCGTCCCGGTTTTAGTACTGTTGATGGGGTAGTAAATATTCCGGTTGTATTTGCAAAGGTATCAGGAGTGAAAGACGGTCTGCTTGATCCCTATTGGGTTTCAATCAAAGAACTAATTACTGATGATACCATTGTGGTAAAGAGTGTTCCTTATATTGAATCAACGGCACCAAATCCTATGAAGGCTTTTTCGGCAGAGTTTTTCAAGAATGGAAAGCTTCAGCGAAATAAAATAAAGAACCATTCAAAATATCCGTATGGCATTCTTAGAGAAGATATACAGGAATTTATGCTGGATAAGCTTCAAAACCTGATTGATCAAAAATTGATTAAGGGGATTGGAGAGAATGGTACGGAGTATACGGTAATTGCGCAAATTCTGAATCTGCCAAAAGAAATAGTAAGAATGATTCAGAAATTTGATTTTACGAAAAAGAATCCAAAGTTGATATATATTAATACGTCAGAGACGATAATATCACTTGAGGATTCAATACTGGTTGCTTTTCTGAATCTGATAGGTTTTGATATTGTATTTTTTGTACCAACCGGATATCAGAGCATAGAAAAGTATTTTAATAAGAATCTAATGGAAGAACACCAGATAGGGGAATATAAATACGACCTTCAGGTCCCTGACCTGAACAGTCTTTCATTAAATAGTACACGCCATGCCAGGCGTAGTAAATTTTTTAGGAGAGGTAATTGATATGGGACTTGACTTTAATAAATCAACGGCTACAGCAACACCGACTGCAACAGCAATACCGGATACAAAAGATGAAATTGTGGTTGTTGAACAGTATGATATTGTAGCCGACAGGCAGAAGATGAACGCTGAACTTGTTAATTCAGAAGAGGTCGACCGCATTGTTAGTACTATTGAGATAAACAATCTTGAAACAATCGTTTCTTTTGGAGCAGAAGTTGCGGAGGAAATTTCAAAAGCGTCAGATGTGGTATTGAACAGCATGAATATGTCACAGCTTGATGATACCAGTGAGATGTTTAAGATACTTAAAAAAATAATGGATCAATTCGATATTGATGAAATCAAGAATGATCCCGGTCTCTTCGGGAAGCTGTTTGGAAATTTAAAAAAGCAGATCGATAAGATTCTTGCAAAGTATCATACAATGGGTGAAGAAGTAGATAAGATTTATGTTCAGTTAAAAGAATATGAATCAGAAATCAAGCAGTCCAACCGCAAACTATCTACAATGTTCGAGGCAAATGTCAATTTCTATCATGAACTTGTTAAATATATCTTAGCAGGTGAGCAGGCATGTAAAGAGATTGAAGAATATATTGCAAAGAGACAGCAAGATATGGAAACAACCGGCGATCAGTCAATTCAGTTTGAATTAACCAGTCTTAATCAGGCTTTAATGATGATGGAACAACGTACTCAGGATTTGAGAACCGCTGAGAATGTTGCTATGCAGTCTATTCCAATGATTAAGACAATGGAATTCAGTAACTACAATCTTGTAAGGAAGATCAATTCAGCCTTTATCATAACGCTTCCTGTATTTAAGCAGGCTCTTGCACAGGCTATTCTGCTTAAGAGACAAAAGATTCAGGCTGAATCTATGGCTGAGCTTGATAAGAAGACCAATGAGATGCTTGTCAAGAATGCACAGAATAGTGTTGAAGTATCTAAGACTACTGCAAGACTTACCTCTAGCAGTTCTATTCAGATTGAAACACTTGAAAATACTTGGAAAACAATTACCAGTGGTATTGAAGAGACAAAGAGAATCCAGGAAGATGCCAGAAAGAAGCGTATAGAGGATCAGGCAAGGCTCGAGGCTATCAAGGCAGATTTTAACAGGCAGTATCATATGCCGCCTGCAACAAAGTAAGTTATTTCAAATAACAATATAATATTCAATTCAAGGAGGGTAATACAATGCCAATAAACTTATCCAAAGGACAGAAAGTGGACTTAACAAAGGGAAATCCCGGACTCAAGAACATTATGGTGGGTCTTGGATGGGATGCAAATGCGTTTGATTCGGGCGCTGATTTTGACCTTGATGCAGCTGCATTTATGCTTGGTGCAAATGGTAAGTGTCCAACAGAAAAAGAATTCATATTCTATAGTAATCTGGAACATTCAAGCGAATCTGTTAAGCACATGGGTGATAACCTTACAGGTGCCGGAGATGGAGATGATGAGCAGATTCAGATTGATTTGTCAAAAGTTCCTGCAAACATTGAGAAAATTGCTTTTACTGTTACGATTTATGAGGCGGATAAAAGACGTCAGAACTTTGGACAGGTATCCAATTCGTATATTCGTCTTGTTGATGAGTCAACCGGAACAGAAGTGATCAGATATGATTTAGGAGAGGATTTCTCAATTGAAACAGCAGTTGTTGTTGGTGAGTTATATAGAAATAATGGTGAATGGAAGTTCAATGCTATCGGAAGCGGATTTCAGGGTGGTCTTGCGGCTCTTTGCGGACACTACGGAATAGAAGTAGCATAACTGGCAGCGTTATGTAATAATTACGGAGCAGATGTAGAATAGGAGGAAGATTATGTCAATTAGTTTACAGAAAGGACAGAAAGTAAATCTGTCTAAAGATAATTCTGGATTATCAAAGATTGTTGTGGGTCTTGGATGGGATGAGGCACAACAGTCATCCGGAGGGAGAATATTAGGTTCTTTATTCGGCTCATCGAAACAAGCCATCGACTGCGATGCGTCAGCAATCATGTTAAAGAATGGAAAATTAGTTGATAGGGAAGATTTGGTTTTTTTTGGAAATTTGAAGCATAAATCAGGAACTGTCGTCCATCAGGGAGACAATATTACAGGTGCAGGCGACGGAGATGACGAGCAGATCATGATTGATCTTGCAAGAGTGCCTCAGGAGTATGATAAAATTGTTATTGTTGTAAATATCTATCAGGCAGTTCAAAGAAAGCAGCATTTTGGAATGATTCAGAATGCGTTTGTCAGATTAGTTGATGCAAGAAATAATAATGAAATGTGTAAGTACAATCTAACCGAAAATTATTCAGGCATGACTGCAATGATATTTGGTGAGGTATACAGACATAATGGCGAATGGAAATTTAGTGCAGTTGGGCAGGGAACAAATGATCCTGGTCTGGGTGAACTTAGCAACAGATTTATTTAAAACTAAAAAAAACCTATCGAGAAAGAGGGAGACTATTTCGATAGTTTCTCTCTGTTTATTACTTTAGAGGAGGTCGCTTATTTATAATGAGTAACATGAACAAAGAAGAATTAATGAGAGGTCTTTCTGACTCTCAGGTAAACAAGAGTAAGCAGGATTTTGGTACAAATCAACTTGCAAAGAAAGAAGCAGAGTCACTTTGGTCAATGTTTATCGGAGCGTTTGATGATATTTGGATTAAAGTATTATGTGCTGCTTTGGTGTTGAAAATTGCTCTATCCGTATTAGGTGCTTTTGTTCCGGCATTAGCAGGTGAGAACGATGTTGTTGAAATCGTTAGTATTGTTTTAGCGATTGCATTAGCTACCGGATTCAGCACTTTATCTGAGTATAGAAATAGTTCCAGAAGCGAAGCGCTACAGGAGGAATATAACAAGACTTATGCCAAAGTTATGAGAAATGGCAAGTTGATTAATATTCTTACAAGCGAAATCGTTAAAGGAGACACAATTCTGGTTCAGGCAGGGGACAAGGTACCTGTGGATGGTGTATTGTTCGAAGGACATATCAAGGTTTCACAGGCTGCATTGAATGGTGAATCCAGAGATGAGACTAAAACAGCCGCTATAAATCTGGACGAAGCAGAATCTACAGATTATGCTTCTGCTTGTAAGATATTTATGGGTTCTGTAGTAACTTCTGGTGAAGGCTATATGGTTGCAACAGTAATTGGAGATGCATCAGAGCTTGGAAAAATCAATAAAGCATTAACGGATGATGAAGAAGAAGAGAGAAAAGATACTTCCAGTCTCAAGCTGGAGGTTGTAGCTGCAGGAATTGGTAAATTAGGTGTATCAGCTGCGGCGATTGCAGGTGTTTTACATGTTGCACTTACGCTTTTTAGAGCAAATGAGGCAATCACGGTAGTAGCGGTTCTTCTGCTGATTGCAGAAGCTGTAATGTTGATGGCTTCCATTGTTATCATGGCAGTGCCGGAAGGCCTTCCAATGATGAACAGCTTAGTTCAGTCCATGAACACAGAATCTATGTATAAAAAGAACATTTTGGTCAGCCATAAAGCTGCATTCTCTGATTCGGCTTATATGAACGTTCTATTTAGTGATAAGACAGGGACTATTACACAGGGCAACTTATCTCTTGTTGAGTTTATCACTGGTGAAGGTAAGGTTGTAGACAATATTCAAAGCAGTGAATTTATTGAAGCGATTACTCTGAATAATTTGGCAAAGGTATCAGAAGGGAAAGCCATTGGTAGTAATAATATGGATAGGGCACTTTTGACTTATGCACTCAATAATGGATATGATGATTCTAAAAATGATCCGGATAAGGTAGAAGACATTAGTGGATTCGATTCAGAAAAGAAATGTGCAACGGTTACTTTGAAAAACGGATTAGTATATTGGAAAGGTGCCACCGAAAATATTATTGACAAGGTAACACACTATATGCTTCCGGATGGAGAAGAGAAGGAATTTACCTCTGCTAATAAAAAAGCAGTGGAAGAACAGATGCTTGCTGAAGCAAAGCGAACAATGAAACTTTTATCGGTAGCAAAGCTTGTAGATGGAAAAACAGTTTTAATGGCAGTTCTTTGCTTGAGGGATAATGTTAGGGAGGATGCTATAGAGACTGTTGAAATTCTTAACAGTGCAGGAATTCAGGTTGTAATGGTAACTGGAGATGCGGAAGAAACAGCTGTTGCAATTGCGAAAGAAGCAGGCATCTTAAAAGATGAAAAGAATGAGGTTGTCCTTACCCATGAGCAGTTAGAGAAGATGTCTGATGAGGAACTCAAGAAGGCACTTCCTAATCTTAGAGTTGTAAGCAGAGCAAAACCCCTTGATAAGAAGAGGCTTGTTTCTATTTCACAGCAATTAGATGATGTCTGTGGCATGACCGGTGATGGAGTTAATGATGCGCCTGCTCTTAAGCAGGCAGACATTGGTTTTGCTATGGGAGACGGTACGGCTGTTGCTCAGGAAGCAGGAGATGTTGTTATCCTTAATAACAGTTTGACTTCTATTAAAGATTGTGTCCTTAATAGTAGGACAATGGCTAAATCAGTAGGAAAATTCCTGATTTTCCAGTTGACAGTAAATATCAGTACGCTGTTAATGAATATTATCGCACCTGTCCTTGGATGGACAGAGCCATTTTCAATTGTCCAGATTTTATGGATTAACCTTATTATGGATACTCTTGCAGCAATGGCATTTGGTGGAGAGCCTATTCTTGACAGATACATGAAAGATAAGCCAGCACTTAGAACAGATAATATTTTAACAACTTATATTAAGTCAGCAATTGGAACAAGTTCAATATTTATTACCTTAGGTTCTATTCTCATCCTGGAGAACATTGCTGGTATTACAGATTTTGTTACGCCTGTTGGCTGTGCCGATCCTGAACTGTATAAGAAGACGTTTATGTTTGCATTTTTCATCTATGCAATTATTTTTAATAGTTTGAATACGAGGTCTGAAAGATTGAATCTGTTTGAACATATCGGTGAAAATAAAAACTTTGTGCTTGTTATGGGAGCTATATTCATATTACAGACAATAATCATTGAAATAGGAGGTCAAGTATTTAATACAACAACACTTAATGTCAAAGCATTGCTTGTTTCAATGGCTCTAGCAATACTGATCATTCCTGTTGATATGGTCAGAAAAGCAATTGTCTCCAAGAAATAATTGACTGCAAAGTATATGAAAGGTGTGGTAAAGTTTATCTGTATCACACCTTTTTGACTATAGGAGAAAGATGAATGATTATTTTTAATACAGACTTGGATAATACACTGATATATTCATATAAACATGATATAGGACCTGCAAAGAGAAATGTTGAAATATATCAAGGAAGAGAAATTTCGTTCGTCACGAACAAGACATACGAACTCTTGCAGATAGTAAAAAAAGAAATGCTGATTGTTCCTACTTCAACTAGAACAATAGACCAGTATAATCGAATAGACTTAGGGATTGGAAATTTTAAATATGCACTTGTATGTAACGGTGGTGTTTTGTTAGTCGATGGAGTGAAGGACGAAAAATGGTACCAGGAATCCCTAAGATCAGTATCTTTGAGCACAACTGCAATCAATACGGCATTAAAGATATTAGAAGGAGATTCACGGAGAAAATTTGAACTTCGATTAATAGAAGATTTGTTTGTCTTTACGAAATGTAACGAGCCTGAAAAGGTGGTATTAGATTTAAGGGCGCAGCTTCATACAGACTTGGTAGATGTATTTAATAATGGTGAGAAGGTATATGTAATGCCATCAAACCTAAATAAGGGAGCTGCGGTTTTACGACTGAAAGCAATGCTTAAGCCGGATTTTGTCATAGCTGCAGGCGACAGTGAATTTGATATATCTATGGTTGTAAAGGCAGATAGAGGTTTCGTTCCGGATGGATTCAAAAAAAAATATGGAATTGATGACGCAATATATGAAGTCGGTTCAAATAGCATTTTTTCAGAGTCAGTTTTAGAAGAGTGTATAAAAATAAAAGCGGAACTATCATGAGTATCTTATTCCTTAATCTATACTTACGCTGATTTCTGCTATGTCAGCCTGATAGTCTCCGTAAAATTTAACCTTCGATATTGTAGTATACATTTTTAACAGGAAATGGTTATTATAGCTTAAGAAATAATTTAAGAAATAATTCTTGATGTACAGGCAGAGAGTATGATAATATAAAAAGAAGAAGTCCAGTTATATTTCATTGAAAAAAATAAGGAGGAGTAAGGGTATGTTTAATATACCAATGAACACAAAAGGGGCATTGAGTGCAGACAGCCTGTTGTCATTAAATAATGCTGGTATGGCAGGGCAGCAGGGACAGCCGCAGAGTCAGCCAGTGATGCAACAACCGCAAATGCAACAGAATCAGCCGGCAGCACCCACTCCAAGACCTACAGGGAATGGTGTTCATCTTAAGAAGGGACAAAAGACATCATTGACGCAGATGAATCCAAACTTATCTGAAATTGAGGTGTGTTTAGGATGGGATATTCTGAATCGGGCGTGCGATTTGGATGCCTCTGTTTTTATGTTGGGAGCCGACAATAAGGTAGTAGGAGACGACTGGTTTGTATTCTACGGTCAGCCGGTAAGTCCGGATGGCAGCATTATTCATCAGGGAGACAGCATAGACGGTGCGGGTGACGGAGATGATGAGATTATTACTATTAAGTTAAACCAGGTGAATCCACAAGTACAGAAAATTGCATTTGCAGTCACTATAAACGAAGCATTGGAAAATCATTTGAATTTTAGCATGGTAGCAAATGCCTATGTAAGGGTTGTAGATAAAACCACAGGAAAAGAACTTGTGAAATTCATGTTGACAGATTACTTTGCAAATGTTACTTCCATGGTAGTTGGAGAAGTATACAACAAGAGTGGACAATGGAGGTTTAATCCAATTGGTGATGGATTTGCAGAAGATCTGGCAGGACTTTGTGGTGTTTATGGAGTAAATGTAGCAGATTAAAGCATAAAATAAAGTATATAGAACAAAGGAGAATAATGTATGTTAAAGTTAGAAACAGTAAACGAATTGACACTGAAAGTTACATCTCAGGGAGGCGGTGATGTACTCTTTACAAAAGCAGGTGCATTTATTGGAGGAGAATGTTTTGGATCAAAGAATTACCAGTTTGAAAAAGTTCTTTTAGGACCACAGGGGAATCCATTACAGGCGGCTCTGGGACAGATAGGAAGGCGTTTTACCGGCGAGAATCTTCCACTTATGAAAGTAATTAACAGAGGAGATAACATTACATATTATGCAAACGAAGCACAACATGTGGTTGTCTATAATTTACGTCAGGGAGAAACCATTTCTGTAGAATCAGAAAATATTCTTGCGTTTACTTCTGATTGTAATTATGGAGTGAGATTTTTAGCACAGGGTGTAATTTCGCAGAAAGGTCTTGCAACTTCTACCCTGACAGGTATGGGGCCAAACGCACAGGTAGCCGTTTTGGTAGATGGTAACCCAATTGTATTGAGCAATATGCAGAATGGATCTACCATTGAAGCTGATCCGGATGCCGTAGTATGCTGGATTGGAGCAGATCCCGGATTTAAAATGGACTTATCATGGAAAAACCTGATTGGTCAGGCATCAGGAGAGTCTTATATGTTTGAGTGGACAGCAGGTAAAGCAGCAACTGTAATTATCCAGCCATTAGAAAGAACATCCGGTGTGAATATCGGTATGGATGGAGGATCTTCAGGACAGAGGGCACAAAGACAGCAAAACCAGAGCTTAGGTGAAGCAACACAGAGTGTACAGGGAACTTTAGGACAGTTAGGTGGTATGCTTGGCGGTATGTTTGGCGGTGGTAACGGAAATATTTAATGGTGGCATTTGCGGTTCGTCTTGGTTATAATTATGTAAGAAGGCCGTAAAATTATAAATAATATATATGAATGCGGGGGCAAATGCACATTTTGGCCCCAGTACACAAATTTAGGAGGAAAATAAAATGGCAGTAAGTTTAAGTAAGGGTAATAAGGTAAGTTTAGCAAAAGTAGCAGAAGATGCAGGAATCAGCGGAGGATTAACAAAAATTCTTGTTGGCCTTGGATGGGATGTAAACAGATATGATGGCGGGGCACAGTTTGACTTAGATGCAGCAGCTTTCATGCTTGCAGGAACAGGAAAAGTCAGAAGCAGTGATGATTTTATTTTCTATAATCAGAAAATCGGGCAAGGTGTAGAACATTTAGGAGACAACAGAACCGGAGAAGGTGATGGGGATGACGAGATAATTAAAATTGATTTAACTTCAATTCCGGCGGACATTGAAAGAATCAGCTTTACTGTTACCATCCACGAGGCAGAAGAAAGAAAACAAAATTTTGGTATGGTAGAAAATTCTTATATTCGTGTTTTGGACGAGGTATCAGGAACAGAATTACTTAAATATGATTTGGGAGAAGACTTCTCTATCGAAACAGCGGTTGTTGTTGCAGATTTATACAGACACAACGGTGAATGGAAATTTAATGCAATTGGAAGCGGATTCTCAGGTGGATTAGCTGCACTTTGCCAGAATTATGGCGTAGATATCTAAGGGCAGACAAAAATACGAATTGTTGCAGATTCGGGTATTGCATTATGAATAAGTAAATAGTTATGCAGAAAAAGGGTGTTCCTTTGTTATGAAATTTTAATCTCGTAACAAAGAACACCCTTTGTGCGGTATACTAATTTATCTATTTGCTACCTTATTCTGATACATTTTGCTATCAGATTTTTGATAGATTTCCCATAATGAACTATTAGGATTATCCTTAGTTGAATCGTATCCATAGGCAACAGATATTTGATAAAGGCGGTTTTCCTGATGGTTCAGTTTATCTATTCTTGACATTAAATTTGCAAGTGTTTTTTCGATATAAGAAGTGTCGGTATTATCTAATATTACAATAAATTCATCACCACCCATGCGTCCGATGAAACCATCTTTTTTATAATTATCTTGCAATATCTTTGCAAATTCCACTAGAAGCTCATCACCTGTACTGTGACCGAATGTATCATTTACCTCCTTGAAATGATTTAAATCGAGATTAATAATAGTAGTTTCTTTCTTGGCTTTTTCTCTCTCTTGAAACATTTTTTCGCACATAGCCCTGTTACCGATCTGTGTAAGAGGGTCTGTATAAGCAATTTGAATTAAAGTTTGTTTTTCTGCACTTTCGTAGAAAAGCACTACCAGTCTGTATATATAGCTTGCGATCATCGCAATAATAAAAGTCAATACACCGATTGGTAAAATACTGCTGGATAAGTTTACATTCTTAGGATGCAGATACTTGTCAGCATTAAATCTTAAAATATCAGCAAATAAAAATATTACCATAATACCGAGACCATATAATATGATTCGATCAGACTTTCGGTTTTGCTGCTTTCTGGCTGATATGTTAGAGAAGGTTGTAAGTACAATGGTACAAAGTCCCAGTACATGAAATAACGGTAATACCTTCGAAAAATGGAATATATTTAATTCGTTTAAAAGGATAACGATGGCAATAAATAAAATTAGAACAGCAACTAATACAAAAACTGCATTTTTAGTCTTTTTGTCATCCTGAATATCATATACAAACAAAAGCATAGGAATTGGTGCAGAATACAGGGATAAGTATTCAAAATATGCAATTGTCTGTAAGTTTTTGAATACTAACTGCATAATTCCCAAATTGCTAAGCATCCATATGGCAACAGAGATAGAAAATATAGCAATCCAGAATAGAATTCGGTATTCTCTGTCCATTTTTCCAAGGAATATCACAACTCCGGACAATAAAATTCCAAAGGATAATAAAAATATGCCAATAATAATTTCTACTATATTTTTTAAAATAAAATTCCTTATGGCATCATTTTCTGACATAATAGGAATATCTTCTATAGAAGAAAAAGCATTATCTTCTGTTACATCAAAACGTATTTTCAGCTCTTTTCCGGCATAGTCGTCCGGCAGGGGGACCCAGTAGAAACCACTTCCTACCATTTCTCCTGCGTTACTTAGTTCTTTGCCATAATGATATAGTTTCTGACCATCTATGTATACTGTAACAACGGAATGATAGATTCGAAACTGAATTGTCGGTCTTGTCATAGTACCTGCTGGCAATGTGGTGGTTAATTCTACAGAGTCACCCATATTGGTGACCGGAAAAAACAGATTTTTTAAGGACTGTTCTTCCTGAAGTACGCCATTTATTGTTACAGACCAATTATCTGTTAAAGATATTTGGGAATCATCTACTATGGTACCGGTTTTGGTTCTGATTATGAGATAGAGTGCAATTAAGAGTAAAATTAAAATGATATTAGTGATAATTCTGATGTACTTTTTCTTCATAGTAATACAAA
>JAIDHZ010000356.1 GCA_029052995.1 Lachnospiraceae bacterium
AATCCCCATCTCATGCAGCCATCCGGTAATTTCATTCTCCGAAGTACCTGATGCAAACCTTTTTCCATCCTTCCATTCCACGCTGCTGTCCACAAGGGAATGCAGATTTTTATCACTGGAACCAATTCCGCTGTTGTGGGAAGTACAAAACGGTACAATCGTTTTACCGTTAAAATCATAACTTTCTAAAAAAGTACTGATGATTCTCGGTGCCTGCCCCCACCAGATGGGATACGCTAACACCAAGGTATTATATTTCCCCATATCTTCTACTTTTCCAGAAATAGCAGGTCTGGCAGAAGAATCATCCTGCTCTTTATTGGCTCTGGAATCTGACTTATTATAATCCAAATCTTCACTGGTATATGGTATATCCGCTTCAATCTCATACAAGTCCGCATTCAGATATTCTGCGGCGTATTCCGCAAGAGATTTGGTCGTACCTGTGCAGGAAAAATAAGCAACTAAAACATCTGTATTTTCTTTTGACTGATTATCCTTTTTCACAGTATCTTCCTCCGTTATTCTTGTAGCACTGCTGTCTGCATCTGTTTGTCCCTGCTGATTTTTACTGCTGCATGCCGTCAAATATAGTAATAAGAAAAACATCAAAACAATACAAAATCCTTTTTTCATCAATCCACACATCCTTTCCTCACAGCAGCCTTTCTTACACACCGTTTAACTTGTGCAGTACATAAGCCATATTCTCACCTAGATTCTGCATATTCTACAGCCCCTCCTCATCCTTCAGCACATCCCCCGGCATCTGACCGTACACCATATTCCAGTATGTCGAACCTACTATAATCATCTCCTGATTCATAAAAAAGTGATTCATGGCATCTACTGCCGATAATGCCCCGCCTCTGCGGAGTGCCACCACAGAAGCTCCAATCTTATATTTGTTGTTCAGACTGCCACGGTTCATGTCACAAACCACTGCTGCCCGCTCCAGAAATGCCTGCATACCGGCAGATATGTTTGCTGAATAGACAGGTGAACCAAGCAGGATACCATCTGCTTCCATCATCTTGTCAAAGGTTTCCCGAAAAATATCCTTCCTATGAACACAGTTTTTTTGCTCTCCACATGCAAAACATGCTTTACACGGTTCAATAACCTGCCCTGCAAACTGTACCAGTTCCGTTTCAATTCCCTGTTTGTTTAATTCCTTAAATACCTTATTCATAATAATGGCTGTATTTCCGTCTTTTCTTGCACTGCCGTTAATACCTAATACTTTCACTGCTGATTTCCCCCTTATAATCAAATCATTTTTTGTTGAACATTCATTTGAGTCAACAACCTCGCAGCAGTCGCCAAATGCGAGCAAGCTCGCACTTGGCTCGTTGCTTCGCGGGAATCAATTCTACGGATTTCCTTTGCCGGAACACCACCCACCACAGTAAATGGCTCAACATCTTTCGTAACAACTGCCTCTGCCGCCACCACAGACCATCTGCCAACAGTAACTCCCTGCAGGATGGTTGCATTGGAACCAACCCATACATGGTCTTCTATGACAATGGGGGCATAATGGTTTTTCCTCTGATTGACAGGGTATAAATCGTGGTTAATCGTTGCCAGTACCACATTATGTCCAATCATAGAGCCATCCCCGATAGTAATCCCTCCCTGATCCTGAAAATGACAGCCGGAATTGATAAAGACATCCCTGCCAACGGTAATGTTCTTTCCAAAATCGGTGTAAAATGGTGGAAACATCCGGAAACTGTCATCAATCTTTTTTCCTGTCAACCTGCACATAATCTCACGGATTTCTTCCGGTGTATGGTACCTGTTATTCAGCTCCATACTAATGCGTATGGCTTCCTGAAAGAGAATATCTGCATACGCATCACGCTCCGGATTTTCCCCTGCGTCATCCTTAAAACCATCTATCACGTCTTTTACTGTCAAATCTTACATCTCCTTTTCCCATTTCCTCAGTGTCTGCACACCTGTTTTTCTTACCTATTAGTCTAGCAAACACAGTACAAAATATCAAATACATATATTAAATGCTTTACCATGCTTGAAAGGTATTCCAAAAGCTGTTATACTAATTATCAATGTGTCAGCATACTAGTATGGAGGAGAACGATGGATATCCGGGTATTACAATATTTTCTTGCTGTTGCCAGAGAAGCCAGCATAACAAAGGCAGCCGAATCACTCAATATGACTCAGCCGCCTTTATCAAGACAATTAAAAGAATTGGAGGAAGAACTCGGCAAACAGCTCCTGATTCGTGGGAATCGTAAGGTAACCCTTACAGAAGAAGGAATGATTTTGCGGAAACGTGCAGAAGAAATGGTTGCATTGATGGATAAAACCAAATCCGAAATCAGTTCCTCCGGCGAAAATATCAGCGGTGAAATCTATATTGGCGGCGGTGAAACAGAGGGCATACGCCTGATTGCAAAAGTTGCAGAAAAAATACAAAAAATTCATCCTGATATTTCCTATCATTTATTCAGCGGCAATGCTGATGATGTGACAGAACGTCTGGATCAGGGGCTATTAGACTTTGGCATTTTAATCGAGCCTGCTGATATTAAAAAATATGATTTTATCAAGCTGCCAACACAGGACAGATGGGGACTGCTCATGCGCCGTGACCATCCTCTTGCCGAAAAACATGGAATTAAACCAGAGGATCTGCAGGGTATCCCGCTGATTGCCTCCCGCCAGTCCCTTGCGCACAATGAATTATCTGGCTGGCTGGGCAAACAATACGAATCCCTTCACATTGTTACCGCCTATAATCTCCTTTATAACGCCTCCCTGATGGTTGAGGAAAATGTCGGCTGTGCTTTATGCCTTGACAATATCATACCAGAATACGAAAACAGCCCTTTATGTTTCCGTCCACTGGAACCACAGATTACAGTAGGACTTGATATTGTGTGGAAAAAATATCAGGTATTTACAAAACCGGCAAAATTATTTCTGAGTATGCTGCAGGAAGAAATCAGAGCACAATAATACACGGGTAATTATCACCAACGCTTCATAACAGATCCTCTATACTTGATTATTTCAGATTGTCCTGAAAAAACTGCTCCAGCTTATCAAATGGTATCACATCCATCCGGTCATAGAGGTCTGTGTGAACAGCGTCCGGTATGAGCAGCAGTTCCTTGTTATCTCCTTTCAATTTCTTATAAGCATCCTTACTAAAGTAGCAGGAATGTGCCTTCTCTCCATGAATTACAAGAACAGCACTACGGATTTCATCACTGTAACAGAGAATAGGCTGATTCATAAAGGACATGCATCCAATCTTGTTCCAACCGCCATTAGAGTTCAGCGAACGAACATGATAGCCACGGGATGTCTTATAATAATCATAATAATCTTTTACAAAATACGGAGCATCTTCCGGCAGAGGGTCAACAACTCCGCCTCCCAGCTCATAACTGCCATTTTTGTAATCAATGATTCGCTGGGCATTCAATGCCTTACGGGTTTCATATCGGTCATCGGCATTGTCATTGTCATCAAAATATCCGTTCGCATTGACACGGCTCATATCATACATCGTAGATGCAACTGTTGCCTTGATGCGGGTATCCAGTGCCGCTACATTCAATGCCATGCCGCCCCAGCCACAGATACCGATGATACCGATTCTCTCTGCATCCACATTTTCCTGCACAGAAAGAAAGTCCACCGCCGCCTGAAAGTCCTCCGTGTTGATGTCCGGGGATGCCATATAGCGAGGCGTTCCTCCGCTCTCTCCGGTAAATGACGGGTCAAACGCCATCGTGAGAAAACCACGTTCTGCCATTGTCTGGGCATACAATCCGGCAGACTGTTCCTTTACAGCACCAAACGGTCCGCATACAGCGATTGCTGCCAGTTTGCCTTCTGCCCCTTTCGGCTCATATAAATCTGCTGCCAAAGTGATTCCATAACGGTTATGGAAGGTTACTTTTCTGTGATTTACCTTTTCGCTTTTTGGGAATGTCTTATCCCACTCCTTTGTCAATTCCCGTTTCATAGTCTCTGCCATTTTACATTACCATCCTTTCTCTGCATTTCCTGCATTCTATTTCTTATTTTCTGTCTTTGCATCTATCTCTGACTCTTTTCCATTTGCCTTACCAAAAAGTCGAGACAGTCCACTTTGCTTTGGCTCTCATGTAACTGTTCCATCAAATTGCAGCGATGCCGCCGAAGGACTCTTACAGCATCCTGAATCTGCCCATCCGCATACATTCTGCAAATCTTTGTGATGATTTCCCCGTCACAACCTGCATCTTTCATATTCTGAATGATATCTTCCGTATGACCGCCTCCCTTCCTGCTGTGATTTTAGTATAAGTGATTGACTTCGCTTTCGCTAATGGCTATAATTTATATCATGATATGATTTTTAAGAATATCACAAGCAGCAAGATGGATAATTACTCACTGGCTGTAAGGATATCAACCATAAATATATTGTAGTAGAAGGGAGAAAATCAATGGAATTGAGAACCATGCGATATTTTCTTGCTGTGGCAAGGGAAGAAAATATGACCCGTGCAGCAGAACTTCTGCACGTTACCCAGCCCACACTTTCCAAACAGTTAAAATCACTGGAAGATGAGCTGGGAAAGAAACTGTTTATCCGTCACAGCTTCCACATAGAACTGACGGAAGAAGGCGTTCTGCTCCGCAAGCGTGCTGAAGACCTTGTGTCAATGGCAGACAAAATCACTACGGAATTTCTCTCACTGGACGATGTATTAGGCGGTGAAATCTATTTTGGTCTGGCAGAATCCTATCAAATCAGGTATCTTGCCGCTGAGATTAAATCATTCAAAAATTCCTATCCTGACCTGCGGTATCACATTACCAGCGGGGACACAGAACAGGTGACAGAAAAACTGGATAAAGGCGTCATTGATTTTGCTGTACTGGCAGAGGAACCAAGTACAGATAAATACCATTATCTGACATTTCCAAAAGCGGATTTATGGGGCGTTGTCATGCCTGAGGACTGCCCGCTTGCAGGGAAGCAGTCCGTCTCTGTGGATGACTTGACCGGACTTCCCTTATTCTGCTCGGAACAGGGCTGGTCCAAGGACATTCCCAGATGGTGCGGAAACAAAATGGACAAGCTGCATCTGGAAGGCTCTTTCCGCTTGTCCTACAATGGCTCTATTTTCGTTAAGGAAGGACTGGGGTATCTTCTGACCTTTGAACACCTGATTGATACAAGTCCTGACAGCGGTCTAGTATTCCGTCCGCTCACACCCAGACTTGAAACAAAACTGTATTTCATCTGGAAAAAATACCAGGTATTTACTCCCATTGCAGAAAAAATGCTTGAAAAATTAAAGGAACGGTTTTTTGAGTGAAAATCCAACTTACACATTTTACTTGTCAAACCTCTTTCAAGGTTCTATAATATTTAAAGTTCTTTACTAAAACTCAACCGTACATCAATAGAAATATCCGAGTCTTTCCACATTGCATCCGAATCTTTTGTAGTATCTCCCACAAAATAAAGTGCTGTATTATCCTGTCCCTTCGGCAGGCAGAAAGAATATGCATCTTTATTCTTTCCTTTTTTTAGGGCAATCTTCTTTCCGGTATCCGGTGTGACCAAATATATCTTACAGTCTTTCTTAATACCTGCATCAGAAACAGCATTTTTTACATTAACGGTCACTTCACTCACAGTAACCTTCACATCAAAATCACTCACATTGCAAAGTGTTATGTCGTCAGAAAAAATCTGTTCTCTTCCTGCAAGCTGTTGGGGGTCTATATGAATTGTAAATTCATTTGGCATCAGTACCGATACCATCTCTGGTTTCTTAACATCTATTGTCTGATTCTGAACCGTCTCATTACCGGCATAATCCTTTACCCACACTTCAACATTATAGGTTCCTTCCTGTTCCAGGGAAATTGGAAAGGTCATCTTAGTCGACACCTCTAAATCTGTTCCAAGTGTGGTGTTCTCCAAAATCTGCATATCACTCAGGTTATATGCCTCACCGTTTACCGTACAAATGATATCCTGTACACCGGAAACGATAGAGCCTTCTTCGGCAGCATCTATCCACAGGGTATATGGTGCTGTACACATGCTGCCATTTGAAAATCTAACCTGCGGTGCCTGATTTTCCACTAAATAGTGCTTTGACACAATACCCGATACGTTGCCTGCATGGTCCACGCAGTTCATCAAAACCCTGCCGTAAAACGCCTCCGGTAATTGAAGCATAGAATCCTCCAAATTGTCAAATGCAAATTTGAACATATTGCCATAAATATAATTATACTTTGCAATACCTGTACCTGCATTCCCGTCCGCATCATCCTTTACATCCAGCTTAATCCGTGAATCATTGGTACAATATATCATATAATCTGCAGTCTGCAGCTTATTAATGCCCTCTTCCCAAAAACCAAGTGTCGGCGCTTGAGTATCTTTTGAATATGTATATTTGACAGCATTAGTTATGTTACTTCCATCTGAAAAATATAAATTTACCGTCTCATTATCTGCATCCTTTGTAATAATTGCAGAACTGCCAAACTCCCCATCTTCCCCAATTCGTACTCTGTCAAACCCCTTAATTCCTGTTGGTTTGATTACAATGTCACTTACAAAAACCTCTTCCCCTGCACGCATATTACCGCTTACTACAAAATAGCTGCCATCAGCAATGCTTTCTTTTTCATCGTCCCTTGAAGCTTTTTCTGTCACTTCAGAATCTTCTTTCTTACCATCTTCTGTTTTTTCCTCTTCCTCAAGCCCTTCTTCTTCCGTCTGTTCATCTTCCGTTTTTCCTTCTTCCGAGTCTTCATTTACGGATTGTGTTACTTCATCATTATCCGTGTCAGTTACTTCCGCTCCTGTTTCTGTGTCCCAATCATCTGACCGCTTTAAATCAGTTTTATCTGTATTGTCTGCTTTCTCCTTTTCTTCTTTCTCAGACTTCTCCTGATCCGGTTCTTCCTTTTCCGGCTTTTGTGTAATATGAACCTCTGACGGTTCTGTTGGCATAATGCTGCTCCATACATCCTTCAGAAAATCCAATTCTTTCCTGTCCAGGGTTTTGCTTTTTTCTTCTGTAACTGAAGCTTCCTTATCTTCTAAATCTCTTTCCTGTTCCTCTTCTGATGTATTTTCTTTCTTAATCTCCGTTTCAACCTGCTTTTCTATATCCTCCGTATCATAGAGTCTGCTAAATATATAATGCCCCTCAGATTGTTTTCCTTCATAATTTGAATCCGCTGCATATCCTATCTCTACCGGATATTGATAGCGGTGCAGACCTTCTTCCTGTTCGAAAGCCTGTCCGTGATCTTCATATACTTTCTCCACCAACGAGAGCGGAGCCTTATTCTTTACAACCGAATTTGCAGAGTCTGCAGCAGTATAATCCTGTTTGACATTATTCACATTTCTACCTGATGCTTGATAATCATTTTTCTTAGAAACCTGTGAACGCTTCAGCTCAATCCGTGCAGAATCATTTCCCGCACTTACCTGATTATGATCAACAGCCTGTGCAGTATGTGAAACCTGCTCCATATCAACAGACAGAGAATCCCCTTGATTCACAACAGATGCCAATATCATTACCACAACCAAACCAATGCTCGTTCCCTTTGCAATTCGCTGTTGACGCTCCCATATGCATTTTTTCAATATGTATGTGTATAACGCTTTTAAAAAAGCAGCTATATAAAGAATCATCTTTTTCATCGTGCACTCTCCTCCATTCTTATGCAGTGTATAATGCACTCAACTATCTTATCACCATCATATCATGTCTTTTTTCGTATATCAATAATGCCGATGTATTCATAATCAAAAAAATCAAAAGGATACATATCATATAAATCCATGTGACATTTACAGATGTAAGGCACCATGTAACAGGTGCCACCATTTCCAAGGGATGTAGCCTTTCTCCCAGCATCATCAAAACATCTGCCACCTTTCCTTCTCTTCCGGTCAATTCCAATATAAGGGAAAACATCCTAAGCACTGCCGGAATCCGGGAAATCATCCATGGAAGAAGTAAAATTGTAACAATTGTATCCTTACATTCTTCTTCATGCTTCTTATAAGAAGACATAAACAAGGCAATCGACAGATAAAATATACATATCAAAAACAGTCCCAGATAGTAATTTATTATAAAAATAATATTTCTTGCCGCACCAATAAGCAATAGCAAAACACTGTTTACAATCAACAAGCTCATCGTAGCTAAAAATGCCCCTGCTATCCAAATAATAGTCTTACTAATAAAAAATGTACGATTGTCCACTCCGGCATTATTAAGATACACAATTGTTTCCAAACGCTCTTCCTGTATGACAGAACTGCAAAGACCTGACATTAGCACATATATAATATAGAACGGATATATCAGCGAAAGAATCTGCCATACATTCACTGCCAAATGGCTGTTCCAAGCCGACAGCCCTAATAAACCTTTAACTATATCCGGCCATTTCATATAAGTAACATTAAATTCTGGGAAACATTTATCCAATATAGTAAAAACAAAAAATACAGCCACCAGAACAATAAGAGGAATCACTATATATACAAAAAATTTTTTTCGATTACGGAGAGTGTCAAAATATATAATTGTTTTCATAATGACCACCTTTCAAAGTTCTCAAATACCAACTCTTCCCTGGATATATCTTCTACCGTAAAATCCCTGCAGCCTGTTTTGCATATTCTCACTGCCAGCTCCTGCATGTTGCTTTCCTTATATATAAACTGCACCTTATTATCTTTTTCACGTAAAATTGTCATCTTGTTCTGATCCATCCAAGCAAGACTGCCATCTGTTAATGTAATCATTTTTGCTGGTTTAATCAGCTGGTTTCTCATAAAATTAGCCACAATCTCCCCATCTCTCAGATAAATATACTGCTCACAAGGAAAAATCATCTCTTCATAAGAATGTGACGCAATCATGATATTGCCGCCTTTCTTATAAAATCTGGCAAATTCCGAAATCAATACCCCATAACGTTCTTCTCCAATCATATCATGGGGCTGATCCAGCAGCAGTATATCCGGCTTTGCAATCAATGACTGAATCATCACCACCAGGCGATTCTTTTCAAAAGTCATATCAAGCAGCGGTTCTTCCTGATTAATATCAAAAAGCCGGACCAAACGAATCGCTTCTGCCTCTGCTACATCGGGCTTCTCCTGCGCCATTGCAATCCCATGCAGGAACTGCCCAACCGTCAGATTGGAATAGCAGACTATATCATCCGGAACATACTGCAGCGAAGCCTCTGCAATATCCGGATATTCATTCACAACTTTATTATATATATCGTCCTTTTCTGCTTTTGGACAAAGACCAGCCAGTCTTTTTAACAGGATGTCTGCACTGTCATCTTCTGATATCCATCCGATAATTCTCTTGTCATGTATGTGTAACTGTCCACCTTCCGACATGCAACCACTCCTCCTGAATTTCAAGAATGCTTCTTTAATTATAAGAGAAATAACACAAGAATGCAATAAAATGCTTTTAAACGGAATGAAAATCAATTTATATATGGTTTTGATTAACTCTTGAATATACCTATAGCTTTTTTAATTTAAAAGTGATATATTATATAGCAAGTAATTTGTATATACTACATCTTGGAGGTAGGGAAACATGCTTATGGAAAAACGTCCCGCAAAAAAGGGCTTAAAAATTATTATTGTAGGTTGTGGAAAGGTTGGCCAAACCTTAGTAGAGCAGCTAAGTAATGAGGGACATGATATTACAATTATTGACCGTAATACCACAAGGCTTCATGAAATTGCAAATCTCTATGATGTCATGGGCCTTAATGGAAATGGTGCCAGCTATGGAGTACAAATGGAGGCAGGCATTGAAAATGCAGATCTAATCATAGCCGTAACAGGTTCTGATGAATTAAATCTCCTCTGCTGCACCGTGGCCAAACGTGTAGGTAACTGTGCTGCCATTGCGAGAGTACGCACCCCTGATTATAGCGAAGAAACAGGCTATTTACGAGAAAAACTGGGACTGGCCCTTATTATTAATCCTGAATTAGAGGCCGCAAGAGTTGCTTCAAGAATACTTTTCCTTCCATCTGCACTGGAAGTAAATTCCTTTGCACACGGTCAGGCAGAGTTAATCCGCTTTAAAATACCTGAAGGCAATCCTTTAAATGGCATGAGCCTGGCAAGTCTCGGTAAAAATAGAGATTTTGACATACTAATCTGTGCCATAGAACGTGATGGCGAGCTTTTTATTCCATCAGGTGACTTTGAACTGCAATGTGGTGATGTAATTTCTATTGTAGCATCCAGAAAAAGTGTAAAGAACTTCCTTGTTAAAGTTGGTTTTAAAACAAAACAAGTCAAAAATTGTATGATTATCGGCGGTGGAAATGACGCCCTGTATCTTGCAAATCTGTTACTGGCAATGGGCATAGATGTAAAAATTATCGAAAAGGATTCTACACGATGTGAGGAATTAAGTATTATATTGCCAAAAGCTATTATAATAAATGGTGATGGAACGGATCAGGAACTCTTAAAAGAAGAGGGAATTACCTATACAGAAGCTTTTGTTCCCTTAACTGGAATAGATGAAGAAAATGTAATGCTTACTCTACAAGCAAAACAATTGTCAAATGCAAAGGTTATTACAAAAATCGACAGAATTGCTTTTAAAGAAGTAATTAGTCAATTGGATTTGGGAAGCGTTGTATATCCCCGCTATATTACATCAGAAGCAATCATAGCTTATGTTCGTGCAAAAAGTGCATCAAGGGACAGCAACATTGAGACTCTGTACCACATGTTTGATAATCGGGCTGAAGCTATTGAATTCCGTATAGAAGAAAATTCCGAGGTGACAAATGTTCCGCTTAAAGACCTGCCTCTAAAAAAAGATTTGCTTTTATCATTTATCAGCAGAAGAGGTACGATAATTATTCCAAGCGGACAGGACGAGATAAGAGTGGGAGATACTGTTATGATAGTAACCACCCATAGCGGTCTGTCAGATATTCGGGACATCCTTAAGTGATACACAACCGTGATATTCCAAAATACATTTACTGATTAGATTACTGCTATTAAGAACAATGGAGGATTACAATGAATAGTTCTATTATTCGTTATATACTGGGTAATGTTATAAAAATTGAAGCTGTATTACTATTTTTCCCCTGCATTATTTCTCTAATATATAAAGAAGATGAAGGGATTTTCTATCTGATTGTTTCCATTATAATGCTAATTCTTGGAAACCTTATGACCTATAAAAAACCAAAAAATAATGTATTTTATTTAAAAGAGGGTTGCATCACCACAGCACTAAGCTGGATTTTGCTTAGTTTTTTTGGCTGCCTGCCTTTTGTCCTTACAAAAGAAATCCCCTCCTTTACTGATGCTTTATTTGAAACAATATCAGGTTTTACCACAACCGGTGCCAGTATTTTGTCGGATGTGGAAGCCCTGTCCCACTGCTCCTTATTTTGGAGAAGTTTTACCCACTGGATCGGAGGTATGGGGGTTTTAGTATTCCTTCTGGCAATCGTCCCTTTAAGCGGAGGCTCTAATATGAACCTGATGCGTGCAGAAAGCCCCGGTCCATCCGTAGGAAAACTGGTACCAAAGATTCGCTATACCGCACGAATTCTCTACCTGATTTATCTTGGAATGACAATCATTGAATTCATTTTCCTTGTTGCAGGTCATATGCCTATATTTGATGCACTGGCAACCAGCCTTGGTACTGCCGGAACCGGCGGCTTTGGAATCAAAAATGACAGTATGGGAAGTTATTCACCCTATATCCAATGGGTTGTGACGATTTTTATGATTCTTTTCGGTGTGAATTTTAATGCATATTATCTAATGCTATTTGACAATATTAAAAAAGCCCTTAGTATTGAAGAAGTTCGCTATTATTTTATAATTATCGCTGTTGCCATCCTTATTATATTCTGTGAAATACTGGATACAACAACCGGGGCTTTCGAATCACTGACACAGGCATCCTTTCAGGTTGCATCTATTATTACCACAACAGGATATGCAACCGTGGATTTCAATCTCTGGTCACAATCAAGCAAAACTATATTAGTTATGCTAATGTTTATCGGGGCATGCGCCGGAAGCACCGGTGGAGGAATTAAAGTATCCCGTTTTATCACTACTGCAAAAACCATGATTAAAGAATTAAACTCTTATATTCATCCAAAGAGTGTCAAAAAAATTAAAATGGACGGAAAACCGATCGAACATTATGTTGTCCGTGCCACCAATGTATATTTTATAACATTTATATTATTATTTGCCGTATCCATATTTGCTATATCTTTTGACGACAATGATTTGATCACCAACTTTACAGCAGTGGCAGCTACCATTAATAACATCGGCCCGGGGCTAGAGATGGTTGGTCCTACACAGAACTTCAGCATATTCTCTCCTTTATCAAAATATGTACTAATGTTTGATATGTTAGCAGGCCGTCTAGAATTATTTCCATTATTAATTCTGTTCTACCCTGCTGTATGGAAAGAATTATTCAACAGAAAAAGGCATGCCCGCTAAGCGAGCATTGCCTTAATATCATCCTTGGCTTGTACGCCGATGCTTTGGTTTACCTGTTTACCGTCCTTAAACATAATCAAGGTTGGGATTGACATTACCTTATACTCTGCTGCCAAAGAAGGCTGTTCATCAATATTCACCTTACACACCTTAATCTCCGGCATCTCATCTGCAATCTGATCTACAATCGGAGAAAGCATCTTACAAGGCATGCACCATTCTGCCCAAAAATCAACCAAAACCATGCGGTCTTCTTTTAAAATCTCCTGTTCAAAATTCTCTGATGTTACATTCAATACTGCCATAATACATTTCCTCCTAATCTCATTCATTCCCAAAATAGTTAATTATTATTCTTGTATAAAACCAATATTTGCTTTTATTATAATTTACCAACAGGTAAAAAGCAAGCTACGATACAGTAAATGCA
>JAIDHZ010000357.1 GCA_029052995.1 Lachnospiraceae bacterium
TAAATCAAAATCTGAACAGAACAAAAATATAGTTATGGAGGTAAAAAATATGCAAAGTATAATTAGAGGTATGGAGGAGAAAGACAGAAGCTATGTTATCAAAATGATGAGAGTATTCTATGCTTCTCCAGCAGTGTTAAGTAATGGTTCGGAGGAAATATTTGAAGCAGATGTTGATAATTGTATTGGTGAATGTCCATATCTTGAAGGGTATATCTTTGAAAATGCAGAAGACATACAAGGGTATGCTATGGTAGCAAAAAGTTTTTCAACAGAATTCGGAAAGCCTTGTATATGGATTGAAGATATATATATTAAAGATGAGTATAGAGGGTTGGGAATTGGGAGTCTTTTTCTGGACTACATTGAAAGAAAATACCCAAATTCAGTATTTCGCTTAGAGGTTGAGGCTGAAAACGAAAGAGCCGTAAAAGTATATAACAAATGTGGCTATGAAATTCTTTCGTATATGGAAATGAAAAAATAGTGTATTATATCAAAAAAATCTATTGACTCTAACGGAGCGTTATAGCTTATGATGGAGTTATCAAGAACAGGAGGGCTGACGAGGTGAGGACAGTAAAGGAAATTTCAAATATCACAGGTATCAGCGTACGCACGCTTCACTATTATGATGAAATTGGCTTACTGAAACCAACAGATAAGAGTGATGCCGGATACCGGCTTTATGACGATAAGGCTTTAGAACGTTTGCAGCAAATATTGTTCTTTCGTGAGTTTGATATTCCCTTGAAAGAAATCAAAGCAGTTATGGAAAATCCTGCTCTTGACAGAAACCATATATTACAAATGCAGCGTAAGATGCTCATGGCAAAAATTGAACGTATGGAGTGTCTGGTTGCCAGCATTGATGATATTCTGAAAGGAGACAATAGAATGGATTTTGCTATTTTTAACAAAACAGAGATGGAAGAAATGTTTCAGGCAATGGTAGAACATATGCCGGAAGAAATCAAAAAAACAGCCATAGATGAATTTGGTGGGATGGAACAGTGGAAGGAGCATTATATCAAAACCGTTTCCAGTGAAGATATGCAGAAACGCTATCAGAAAATGGTGGAGTGGTTTGGGGGAAAGGAAGAGTACCTTGCTACTGTAAAAAATCCAATCAGTAAAGAGGTTGCGGGGAGTTACCAGAAACGCATTGATGTTATTTTAGAGAAATTATCCGGTAAACGGGAATATTCTACAGATTCTTTTGAAGTAAAGGAAATCATTGGAGAATATGGTTTTGTTATGAAGCAACTTTGCCAAATGAAAGATGAAAAGGAAATGATGCTTTCACTTGCACAGACTTACCGTAATGAACAAATCAAAGCGAATATAGACGAAAAATATGGTGACGGGGCGGCGCAGTTCTTTATGCAGGCCATAGAAACATTTTACAAGTAATGAATAACTTGTTTTTGTTATAATGCGGGTTATAGGGACAGCCCCAAACAGAAATGGTCTAAAAAGGCCATTTCTGTAATAAAGATATCCGGGATCAGCACAGGGCAGGCATATCCTATAAATTTTTCTATCTGGTGGGCATATCCGGGAAAAGCAGGGGAGCAGAGGGGGCAAAAGTGACCGCAGAGGTCTGTAACCAGTTGCACCCGGAACTGGTTGGTGCCAATATGCTCACAATCTATCCGAACTCTGAATTATATCAGGAGATCAGGAAAGGGAACTGGCAGCCGGAGGGCGAAAAAGAAAAGGAATATGTTATGGCGGAGCCTGATATAACCGTCGGAATCAAGAGGCAGAACCTTCTGTTTCTGCCAGATGGGAATTTACCGGACGGCACTGGCTTAGAGGAAATTTTGCAGTTTGGGGTGGAAAATGGGATTACACAGATACTGGCAGATATTCCGGGATGGGAAGAACTGCCGGAACAATATAAGCGGGCAGGATTTTCCAAGGCCTATTTTTACCGCTGCTATCAAAAGGAGAAATCCTCCCGAAAAAACAGGAGGATTTGAAAAATGGATTTACAGAATGAAAAATGTGTCATGGTAATTGATGAAAACCTGCCGCTTGATATCATTGCAAACACGGCGGCAATTATGGTAATCACGATGGGGAAACAGATGCCGGAGGTTGTCGGTGCGGATGTATATGATAGGACAGGAAATGAACATCTGGGGATTATCGAGTTTCCGGTGCCAATATTAAAAGGAAACGGGGAGGTCATCAAGACGATCCGTGAAAGGCTGCATGAACCGGAATTTTCCAATTTGATGGTGGTGGACTTCTCGGACTTGGCGCAGGGGTGCAAAACCTATGATGAATTTATTGAAAAAATGAAAGATGTATCAGAAACGGAGCTGAATTATTGGGGGATTGCCATCTGTGGGGCGAAAAAGAAGGTCAACAAATTAAACGGAAGTATGGCATTGTTGAGAAACTAGAGGAATATTCAGAATATACGGTTATTACATTTAAATGTCCGTTCATGGCATCAACGAAATTTTGCATATGTTCATGTCGATATACTATATAAGGCAGGTGGTTAAAATGCTGTCAATAGCAGTATGTGACGATGAAGTCATAGAATGTTGCAATATGGCAGGGAAAATCAAAGAAATTTTGGAAGAAATGAAAATTCCATGCATCATCCGTCAGTTTCGTAATGGCACAGAGCTATTGCAGGCATCGGAAAGTTTTGACATTGTTTTCCTTGATATTATTATGAGTAATCTGGACGGAATGAAAACAGCACAGGTTTTCCGTAAGAAGGCATTTGACAAGATTCTTATTTTTGTATCTTCCAGCAGGGAGTATGTGTTTGATGCTTATGACGTAGAGGCTTTCCAATATCTTCTGAAGCCTGTGGATGACAGGAAACTGAAAAGTGTACTGCAAAAAGCCGTCCTCAAAACAGAAAGGCATTCACAGGAATTTATCATTGTCAGCAGGGAAAGGCAGAAAAAGAAGTTATTTCTTGATGATATATACTATTTCGAGATAAAAGGGAGAATGATTGATGTTCATGGGCCGGAGGGTATTTTTACTTATTATGAGCAGATAGGGGAGTTGGAGAACAAACTACGGGATAAAGGTTTTTTCAGGTGCCATAAAAGCTATCTTATAAATCTGAAATACGTTGACGGGTATAACAGGCAGGAAGTGATTCTGGAAAACGGGGAAAAAATCGTGATTGCAAAAAGAAGATATGAGGAGTTTGTCCAGGAGGTGCTTAAGGTTATGCGGGAAAATGGAGGGATTCTATGAAACAACTCTTAGACTGTACAGATATTTTAATCATGGCGCCATTCTGTCTAGGGTATCTATGGGCAGCGGATAAATTTTGTGAAAAATTTTTAGGTGCTTCAAAAAGGAGAGAATGGTTGTTTTTGGTTTTTTCCTTTTGTAGCTGGCTGTTAAGGAATATTTTGGGTCGGCTGTATTCCATTCTGTATATTTTTTCTGTGTTGTCGGATCCTATATTCTTTATGGGATTGGTGATGTTGTTGTTCCGGTCAGACAGGGAGAAAAGGATTCTGGCTGCATCCATGCTGATGGTGGCTGTAAGGCTGGTAGCAGATTTCTGTGACTCTTTTTTATCATGTCTGGTACTGTTTTTCTTGCACATAGTAAAAAAGATTCCAGAACCATTTTTTGAAGATTGGGAAATCGGACTAACCGGTGGTGTTGGCTATTGTTTTGCCGTATTAGCCGTATACTGGATGTCGAAGCATCTTGAGCCTGTTTTTTGTGGCAAGCGGGGAAAATGGTATGTCATATTGGCAGTTCCTTTACTTGTGATTATTACAGTGTTTGATGTGGCGAGTTGGGGTGCGAGCAATGGTATTATGGTCAGAAGTGGGGGCAATATGGGATTGTATTATGATCAGATTTTCAGCCTTGCTGAATTTTTTGTTTTGCCACTCCTGTCTATAGTAGCAACAGGATTTTATGTGTTTGGGATGAACCGGATTTATTTGGAGCAGGAAAAAAGCGGTCAGTACCACTCTCAGATTGTGGTTTACAAAATGCTGGCAGAGCAGTACAGACAGTCGGAACGGCTGCGGCATGACATGAAAAACCATATTATTGCCCTGTCGGCGCTGTCACAAAATAAAGAATGGGATAAGATAGATGACTACCTGAAAAGTATGGAGGACATTGCCTTGGATGCCGGAGATGATATGACAGGGAACAAGGTGCTGGATGCGCTTCTGTACCAGAAGCGGAAACAGGCGGAAGGAGAAAATATCAAATGGGAATGTGATGTGCAGATGCCAAAGGGATGCTGTATCAATGAGTTTGACCTGTGCGTATTGTTTGGAAACATATTGGATAATGCGTTGGAAGCGTGTGGACGGTTGCAGTGTGACGAATATAGTTTTATAAATATTCAGGCGAGAACCGTTAAAAAATGTTTTCTGCTTGAAGTAAAAAACAGTATGGACAGGATGGAAAAGTATACAGATGGATTTACAAATAAAGATAATTCGCAGGAACATGGAATCGGTCTGCTGAATGTAGGTGATGTGGCGAATAAGTATAATGGGGTAGTGAATACAGAAGCCGAAAATGGTATCTTCGTAATATCCATTTTAATGCCTCTGAATGATACCGCACATGACATCAAAACGGCTGTATGAAACATAAATCTAATATCGCATATTCACGCCGCCGAAAAAACAAGTGAGGTTTTTATGCTCTTAAAAACATTGATAAGGAGGCGGTGCTATGAATACAAAGACAATGGAAGGACTTGTAGGCGCAAGGACAAATATGAACTTGATGAATACACCTATGCGTGTTTTTAAGGAAGCAAGGCGTAAAGGTGATACGGCAACAATGGAGCGCGCAATGGGGTATGTCGGTGAATTTTCCGACAAGGCGGAGGAATATAAGGCAGAAGCTGACAAAGGAATGGAAGAAGAAGCAAGGGAGGAAAGGGAAAAAGCAAAATTACAGCGTGAAGAGGCTATCCGGAAGCGCAGGGAAGAACGTGAAAAACTGGAAGAGAGAATTGAAGAAAACAGGAATGCTGACACCAATACAGATACTGTGGAGATCAGTGAAGAAGGAAAGGTATTGTTGAAGGATAACATGGATTCAGGCAGTACAGATTCTGATGAAATAAAAATGGATGCCGTAAAGGAGCCTGTAACATATACAAAAATAGGAGAGATGGTTCCTTCGGAACAAGATGCAAGCATTTCAGTTTCTGTTTAAATTAGATATATTACTGAATCCACTTGGTAGACTTTCCCTACTTGTGGCAGTGTGATGGAACTTACAGTTCAGGAATTGGAGGCGCATTTTAGCTATGCAGGACATGTGCATATCCGTAAAGAGTATTAAAAACCATGCAAACCGCCGCTATGGGTTTATGCCATATGCGGCGATTTATGGTTTCGACTTATTTCTCAAATGGCAATTTATGGATTTGGCATCTAAAATGAAAATCTGCGATTCACGTTGTCAGATTAACAAAGGCTGCTAAGAGGCGGGAAGAGAAAAAAGCAGAGGAAGAAAAGGCTGCGGAAAGGCTGGCAGAGAGGAAAGAGCAGACGGAAAAACTGGAAGAGGGCAGAGAAACAGGAACATTTACGGTATCTGCTACTGGCACTGATGTAAAAAGTGTTACGCAAAGCCTCATAAATACATCTTCTGGTACATCCACAGCGGGAAGTTTTGATATAAAGGCGTAAATATTTATGACGGAAGCTGTTGAGGGCGGTGCTTCATTGTTGGGATAGGGCATTATGTATAGACCTGTTGTTAAGGGTATTATGCAGATGCAGTACCGTGCCGGGAACTTAGAGGGATATTTGCATTATAAGCGGTTTTGGGATTTTCTGGATAAGTAAACTATGTGATTGTATCATCATAAGGAAATATAGGATGCACTGATTTACAAAGTATCCCTTAACAAAATGAACCCGCAAAATTTTATTAAGGAGAACAAGTGGATATGAGCAAAACAATCAACACGAATTACACGGCAGGGATTTATAGTAATTCAGTAAACAAACAAGCAAAGAGTAGCCAGACGGAAACAACATCTTTTGCTGATAAGATGGCAGAAAAAAGAGAAAGTGCCGTTGACCAGTACAAAAGAAATCACCCTGAAGATGCCTCCCATGTGGATGCACAGGTACGGGCTGGAAAGTCTGTAATAACGAAAAACGGTGCCGACAATGTTTCCAGAGAAGATATGACAATGGAGGAATACAAGATTTTTATAAATAGGTTGTTAAGTAGCATATCATTTGATTCCACAAAAATATATGACAAGGAAATCATTTCTATTTCAGACGCAGGATGGGAGCAGATGAAAAACGATCCGGATTATGAGGCATGGGTATTGGGATATACGGCAGAAAACAGGTCTGTGCGGAATCCGTTTTTCGGATGGCCGGGTGCATCGGGGAGTGTTTATGTGGAGAAATTTGGTGCGTCTATTGAAGAACATATTGGGCAGAGTGTAGGCACATCTGGTCCCGGCAGCAGTTCTAATCATGTAAAAAATGAAAAGTCATGGTGGGAGAAACGCCATGAAAAAATGGAAGAACTGATGGAGGAACAGGCAAAGAAAGCAATGAAGAAAGCACAGGCACAGAGGGCATTTGAACAGGAACGTTCTTTAAATAGCCGTCTGGCAAGTCAGCAGAGATTACAGAATTTTATTTCAGATGGCGCTCAGGGCAGTGAGGATATGATGAGTTTTCAGTCAACAGCTATGGGTGCTTTAGCGGCAATGGCATATGAAAACAATATCAGTACATTCAGCGAGAACGTGATGGGAAGTCAGAAATGACAGGATTTAGATGTAGTTTATGAAAAATGAGTGTTAGTGGAATAGGACAGAATTATGATTATTTGGAAACGGCTAAAAAACGAAAAAATTAGCTTTATTGATTACAGCTATGAAGTTTGGCTATACGAAATATAAGGAAATGATACGTCTTTCAGCAAAGGTGAAACCTGTGGAGGAAGAGAAACAGGAGCAATGGATTTATACTATTATGGAGGGATGACGCCACCCGATAAACCGCACATGTAGGAATTTCATGTATATGCTTTGGATAAAATGCTTGATTTGGAACAGGGCTTTCTGTTAAATGAGCTTTACCATCAAATGGATGAACATATTTTAGAGCAGTATACCCTGAAAGGCATATATGAAAATTAGCTGTCTGAAAATCGGTGGGGCACATTCTGCTTATTCCCATTATCAATTTTTCTGTTCTGATAAAATAGGAAAAGGGAACTTTCCTTATGTGTGTTGTTTTCCTTTGCATTACCGTGATACATGGAAGTGATGGGAATCCTTTGGCTTTTGGTATGGCAAGAATTATAGATACCACGGTTGGTATTGTGATTGCCTTGGTTATAAATCAATTTCCTATTTGGAGGTCAAAAGAACCGTCACATAT
>JAIDHZ010000358.1 GCA_029052995.1 Lachnospiraceae bacterium
GTGCATTCATGAAAAAGAAAATGCACGTTGTGAGCTTGCTCACATAAGGGCATTTTCTTTTTTATGAATATAGGGCGGTGCTAGACATCCGGTGGATGTCTGTTAAGCACGGACCGGAACGGAGTGTAGACCAGCCTGTGACCGAGCCGACAGGCGAGGTGCACTGCGGAGTTATGATGTAATGTACACAAATTCACTTGGTTGCTGGGGGAATTTGTGGGTATAATTGAACAGGCTATGCTTGTGATAAAGAGTATAATTGACATGCAGGAGGATGCTATGAGCAAGGTTAAAAGAGTTTATGTGGAAAAGAAACCGGAATACGCTGTTAAGGCAAAAGAATTGTTTGATGAGATGACAGAATATTTAAATATTAAAGCAAAAAAGGTTAGAGTGTTGATACGCTATGATATCGAAAACCTGTCAGATAAAACATATGAAAAGGCATTGAAAACAGTATTTTCAGAGCCACCGGTAGATTTTGTATATGAGAATACATTTCCTGTTGAGGCAAATGATAAGGTGTTTTCTGTAGAGGCATTACCGGGACAGTTTGATCAAAGAGCAGATTCTGCCGAGCAGTGCGTAAAATTGCTGAATGAAAAGGAAGAAGCAGTAATTCGCTGTGCAACGACTTATTGCATTACAGGTGATATCAGTGATGAGGAATTTGGAAAAATAAAGGAATACTGTATTAATCCGGTGGATTCAAGAGAGACAGACGATAAACAGATTCCGGAGACTTTGATTCAGCAGTTTGATGAGCCTGCGGATGTGGAGATATTTGATGGGTTTAAGAACATGTCGGAGAAAGAACTAATGGCGCTTTATGAATCTCTTAATCTGGCAATGACATTTAAGGATTTTTTACATATTCAGAATTATTTTAAAAATGAGGAAAGCAGGGACCCTTCCGTGACGGAGATTCGTGTGTTGGATACCTATTGGTCTGATCACTGTCGTCATACTACATTCGCAACAGAACTTACAAGTGTAAGCTTTGAGGATGGATATTACAGGAAACCTATTGAGAACAGCTATAGACAGTATATGGCTGACAGAGAGGTATTGTACAAAGGTAGAGATGATAAATTTGTTTGTCTGATGGATATTGCCTTGATGGCAATGAAGAAGCTGCGCGCAGATGGCAAACTGCAGGAAATGGAGGTTTCTGACGAAATTAATGCATGCTCCATTGAGGTTCCGGTTGTAATTGATGGGGAAGAAGTTATGTATCTTATTCAATTTAAAAATGAAACCCACAATCATCCAACAGAAATTGAACCATTTGGTGGTGCAGCTACATGTCTTGGAGGATGTATCAGAGATCCGCTTTCCGGGCGTTCCTATGTATATCAGGCAATGCGTGTAACCGGTGCGGCTGACCCTACAAAAGCTTTAGCTGATACATTGGATGGTAAGCTTCCGCAAAGAAAGATTGTGACAACAGCAGCCCATGGATATAGTTCTTATGGCAATCAGATTGGTCTGGCAACCGGTCATGTAAATGAGGTATATCATCCAAACTATGTGGCAAAGCGTATGGAGATTGGTGCTGTTGTAGCAGCAGCTCCCAAGAAAAATGTACTTAGATTAACTTCAGATCCGGGTAACGTCATAATTTTGATAGGAGGAAGAACGGGACGCGATGGTATTGGTGGTGCAACAGGAAGCTCCAAAAAGCATACAACAAAATCAATTGATACTTGTGGTTCAGAGGTACAAAAAGGTAATCCACCAACAGAACGTAAGATCCAGAGATTATTTAGAAGACAGGAAGTAGCTACCATTATACGTAAATGTAATGATTTTGGTGCAGGTGGTGTTAGTGTTGCGATTGGTGAATTAGCAGATGGATTGCGGATTGACCTTGATAAAGTACCAAAGAAATATGCAGGTCTTAACGGAACGGAGATTGCAATTTCAGAGTCTCAGGAGAGAATGGCAGTTGTTGTTGATAAGGAAAATGTAGACAGGATGTTAAGCTATTGTGATGAGGAAAATCTTGAGGCGGTTGCTGTGGCAGAGGTGACCAAAGAACCAAGACTTGTGATGACCTGGAGAGGTAAGGAGATAGTAAATATTGCAAGAAGCTTTATTGACACCAACGGTGCGCATCAGGAAAGTGATGTAACAGTTGTAATGCCGACGGAGGAAGACTTTTTAGGTGGGAAGCAGACGGTACCTGATATGAAGAAGGCATGGCTTGACACCCTTGCAGATTTGAATGTCTGTTCCCAAAAAGGATTGGTTGAGATGTTTGACAGTTCTATTGGTGCAGGAACGGTGGTAATGCCTTATGGTGGAAAGTACCAGATGACACCTGCGCAGACTATGATTGCAAAGCTTCCGCTTGACAAGGGTCAGTGTGATACTGTTACTATGATGGCCTATGGTATGGATCCCTATTTACTAAGCTGGTCCCCATACCATGGTGCGGTGTATTCTATTGTACATTCGGTTGCAAAGATTGTTGCATCAGGTGGTGATTGGAAGAAAATTTATTTTACTTTTCAGGAATATTTCAAACGTATGGGAAATGATTCCAGACGCTGGGGTGAACCGATGGCAGCATTGCTTGGTGCCTATACTGCGCAGATGGGTTTTGGTCTTGCGTCAATCGGCGGCAAGGATTCCATGTCAGGATCTTTCAATGATATTGATGTGCCACCAACCCTTTGTTCTTTTGCCGTTGATGTTGCTGTTGCCGGTGATGTGATTACACCGGAGTTTAAAAAGGCGGGAAATGCGATTGTAAAGATTAGTATAGAGCGAGATGAGTATGGTCTGCCTGATTATGAAGCAATAAAAGGCACTTATACTGCATTGCATAACGATATGCAGTATGGCAAAATTCTATCTGCTTATGCGGTGGGGTTTGGTGGTATTGTGGAAGCAGTATCGAAGATGGGCTTTGGAAACGGAATAGGTGCTGTAATTAATGAAGATATGCCAGAGGGGCAGATGCTTTCAAAGGATTATGGTGCCATTATCTGTGAAGTGGATAAGGATGATGTAGATTCGTTAAATGTAACATGTGAGTGCATTGGTGAAACTACAGCCAATGGAAAATTTGTTTACGGACAGATTTCGATAACCATGGAAGAGGCTGTTAATGCATGGACTGGAAAGCTTGAAAAAGTATTTCCAACGTCATCGGGAATAAAGCATGATAATGTCAGAAGTAATGTATATGACACCAAGGATATCTATGTCTGTAAACATAAAGTGGCAAAACCGAAGGTATTTATTCCTGTATTTCCCGGTACGAACTGTGAGTATGAT
>JAIDHZ010000359.1 GCA_029052995.1 Lachnospiraceae bacterium
ACATTGCATGCCGTCCGGCAAATTATGAACAATCAGTTAATAATCTGTTACTAAAATTATAATACACTATATTCAGTAAAAATGCAACAATAAATTCAGCAAAAATTATTTTTTTGTAGACATTGCACATAAATCTACATTTTTTTACGCATCGCCATCTGATCCTGGGCATAAATCAATGCATTTTCTCGGCTAATCGCCCCTTCTTTATACAAATTATACAAAAAGTCATCCAACGTAATCATTCCCTGCTGGCGGCTCGTCTGGATCGTTGACTGTATCTGGTGCACCTTCGCTTCACGGATAAGGCTCCTGATTGCAGTAGAGCCAAACATTACCTCAAAGGCTGCCACACGTCCCCTGCCGTCTTCTGCTGGAATCAGAGCCTGGGAAATTACACCCTCTAAAATCATGGCAAGCTGTACACGGGTCTGCTGCTGCTGATGTGTAGGAAACACGTCAATAATACGGTCAATGGTGCTTGCAGCACCAATTGTATGTAAGGTTGAAAACACAAGGTGTCCGGTCTCTGCTGCAGTAATCGCAGTGGATATTGTCTCTAAGTCACGCATCTCTCCCAAAAGGATAATATCTGGGTCCTCACGCAGTGCCGCACGAAGCGCATTACCGTAGCTTAACGTATCCATTCCGACCTCACGCTGGTTCACAACCGACTTTTTGTGATGGTGCACATACTCTATCGGATCTTCCAATGTAATAATGTGGTCTGTCAGATTCTCATTTGCCTTATTGATAATAGAAGCAAGTGTTGTGGACTTGCCGGAACCGGTAGGACCCGTTACCAAAACCAATCCTCTCTTTTTCTTATATAATTCCACAACCTCATTAGGAATGCCGAGCTGGTCAGGCCTCGGAATAACTGTCTCCACACGGCGGTATGCCGCTGCCATATTACCCCGATCCATGTACACATTCACACGGAATCTTCCTGTATTATCAGAGTCATAGGAAAAGTCTACCTCTCCTCTCTCCTTTAAAACCTGTTTGTGCCTTTCATGCATTGTCGCACCAATCATCTCTGCCGCATCCATCGGCTCTAACGGTGGACATTCCACTTCAATTAACTTACCGTTAATCCGAAGCTTGGGCGGTATTCCCACCGCAATGTGTACATCGGAAGCTTTCTGCTCCACTGAAAACGCTAATAATTCCTGAATATCAATCATATATTTGTCCCCTTTCGCTTATATGTCACCAATTTTCAAAGAAAATTGATGACCTGCTTGCGCATCAGCGCAATTCATTATTCAATCTGTTAATAC
>JAIDHZ010000036.1 GCA_029052995.1 Lachnospiraceae bacterium
AAATGTGTTTGTAGTTGCAAAAGCAGAACCTGAGAAGATATTGGCAGGACAGGAACATACATTAGTTTATTCTGTGGAGGAGGATAAGAATAACTCTTATACAGAAACCGGTCTAATAGGTGATGATGCGGGCAAAAATGTCAACGAGGTAATTGAACGTGAAGATATAAATTATGGTTTGCAGCGTAAATCAGGAAGCGGCAATGAAATAGTATATTATGTTACAGCAAAGATTAATAATGAAAAGGGATTAAATTACCGTCTTGCTCAGGAAATGGATGGCAATTCAGGCACTGTAACGATTGTTACGGAAACGCCTACAGGTAGCCATGAAAATAATCCATATAATTATGTGATTAACGGGTATAATGCGGCAACAGGATGGATACAGAGTCCGGCAACTATTTCAGTGTCAGCACCCTATAGGGTTGCAATGCTAGACGGTTCTCCGGCTGCAGGTAAACTGCCGGAGTCTGAAGGCACAGGTGGTAAAACATATAGCCTTCAATTAAGGGAGAATGCAAACACTTCTGTGCCGGGGGCATATACAAGTGAGAAAAACGTAACACTGAAAGTGGATACTGTAACTCCAAAATTCCTTGGTTTTAGTGTAGAGTCACAGGGTCATGAATTTGCCAATACAATGACAGATGATTCTTCAGATATTGATACTGATAGTCTTCTTAAGATACCATATGGAACGCAGCTGTTTGTTCCGGATGTCGGTGGTCCCGTAAGTTTTGGTAACTATTACAGCCAGACGGTAACCGTTAAGCTTAAGTTTAAAGATACAGCTTCCGGTGTTAAAGAGATTCATTTCTTAGACAGGGTTATTCCGGTATCAGGTGTGACAGATGCTGATGGTAGTGTAATTGTGGGCATTGATGTAAGCGGTACGCTAGACAAATTCTCCTTCAGTGCTTGTGATGTGGCAGGTAACGAGACTACCCAGTATACACTTACAAAGAACGGCAACGGTGATGATGAATGGATTGTTGAAAATGTAAAACCACAGATAAATGCTTTTTCAATTACCAGCACCAAGAGCGAGGGTACGGATTTTTATCTTAATAACTGTGGATTCAGTCTTGATGTTACAGATAGTGATTCAGGAATCCGTGATGTCAGATGGATGATCAATGGCAAGGAGTATGATGCAGTTTTAGCCCAAAGCATGGAAGTCCGGGATGACAAACAGGGCGTAAAGCAGAAGTCTTATATGTTTACAACATCAATTGACGCAACGGCAATTGAAGCTGCAGAAATTGATGGCAAACAAGGGTGCTATCAGGTTTCCGCAAAGGTTTATGACAACGCCGGAAATGTTGTTGCGACAGGTGATGATGAAAATATTCCTGCTTTCATAACATGTCAGGTAGATCCGTTAAAACCGGAGATAAAAGTGATAAATGAGGAAGAAGTGGAAGATGGATGGCATAATACTGTAAGGATTCAATTTATCACATGGGATACATTGAGCGGTGTAGAGTATATTGAGGTATTAGATAAAAACGGCAGAGCAATTGAATTAAACAAAAAAGAAGAGACAATAATAGATGGATATAAGACTAGGGAGTGTTCTTTTGAAATTGACCATGTGGATAATTATACAATAAAGGTCAGGGATTATGCAGGTAATGTGGCAACCCGTAATATTCATCTAGGGCAGGTGTCAAATGAAATACCTGCGTGTCCGGATGTTTCTTTAAGTCCGGCAGCACCGGATGGCAATAACGGATGGTATGTGACAAGACCTATCATATCTATCCTGCCATCACTGAACAGCGATAATAAGATGATGACAGAGATTGATAAGATTCCTGTTGCCACAAGCTATACTATGACACGTAATCTTCATGAGGATTTAACTCCGAAAGTTATAGAAGACACTGTAGAAAGAATTAATATTGCCAATGATGGTGAGTATTCGTTAGATGTTAAAGCTGTCAGTAAAACAAATGTATCCTGTCTAGACAGCCATGTCCGTACATTTAAGGTGGACACAGAAGAACCAACAATTGAAATTACGACGGAAAAGGGTAATGGTTCCTCTGTTATTATGAAATTTACGGTTTCTGATACAGCAAGTGGTGCTGACGGGGAAACTGTGAAAGTTACCCATGATGGTGAGGCTGTTGTTGTCAAGGGTGAAACAAATAACGGTGTATATACTGGAAGCTTTGAGATAGAAGAAACAGGTAATTATATAATAGAAGCTTCAGATATTGCAGTTAATAAGGTTGTAGCGCAGGCATTTTCTCCAATGAGCATGAAGGTGAAAGCGGTTACAAATATTACAAAAAATACAGCTACCCTTGGAGCCATGGTTATTAAGGGTTCTGCTGATATTCAGTCTGCGTCTTTGGCATACCGCAGGTATACAGATGATACGTATCAGACAGTTAAGGATGAGGTAATTAAAATAGATCCGGACACAGGTAATGTAGCCGTATCGACGGTGTTATCAGGTCTGCAGAAAGCAACCTCTTATGTATTTAAGGTTACTGCTGTTTCAAGTCTGGGAGAGGTGCTGGAATATGAGGGATATTTTAAAACCCTGAATGATGATGGAAAAGGAATTGATATTTCCGGAGTTGCCCGTTATGCGGACGGTAATACGGAAAAAACAATTACTGTCGGACTGTTTGGAGGAAATGAGTGCATAAATGCAACTGAAGTAACTGCCGGAGACCGGTTTACTCTGAGTAATGTACCGGATGGTAATTACAGTATTGTTGCTACGGATGGAAAATACTCAAAGACTTTACGGGTTTTAATTGAAGACGGTATGGTGATTTATCCAAACGACAGCATTGTTCTTGTTTTGTCGGGAGAGAATACCTCTGTTGTTATTACCACGGAGGACACACCGAATATTACTGCAGATAATATGGATTCAATTTTTGAACGGGATATTGTGAATTACCCTAGTGAGGAAAAAGAACTTGTAAGTACTGCTGGAGTTATGGTTGAATTTAAGCTTTATGCAACACTGATGACGGTATCTGCCGTTTCTCCGGAGGAAATTTCAGCCATGTACGCTGCTACAGACAGTAGTAAGATTGTAGGTGCATATTTAGATTTATCATTATATAAAGTTGTGACTGATGAATACGGTTTGACGAAACGTTCAAGAGTTACAGAGCTCGGTAACGGTGCAAATGTATCCGTGACGATACCACTTGGAGAGTTGGCTGGAAAGCCTGGATTAGAGGTTATTAGGATTCATTATACCGGAGAGAGATTTTTAGGTAAATATTTGCATGACGAAGATAGTAATCCTGATACATACACAATTTCAACAGACCAGTTTTCAACATATGCTGTTCTGTATGATGC
>JAIDHZ010000360.1 GCA_029052995.1 Lachnospiraceae bacterium
GTCTACTTTAACCGGCAGGAACTTATTCACCACTGTACTAATCGGGATAAACCAACCTTTCCCCGGAAATATCGCAAAGCACCTCGTCATAATATTTCTTTGCCACATATTTTGCCATATTCAGGTTCATATCCAAATAATTTCCACAATCCCTTGCGCAGGCTCCCGGAACATCACCCTCAAAATCCTTCATAAAAGCATACATCTCCTTTACAAGAGGAAGTATATCCTCTGAAGTATAATCTCCCGCAATAACAAGATAAAATCCGGTACGGCAGCCCATCGGCCCAAAATAAATGACCTGCTCTTTATAATCTGCATGATTTCTCAAAAATGTTGCACCCAGATGCTCCAAAGTATGCACTTCTGCTGTATTCAAAACCGGCTCAAAATTCGGTCTGACCATACGCAGATCAAAGGTTGTAATTACCTCACTGCCTACTGTATCCTTACGTGATACATATACTCCCGGCAAAAGCGTTAAATGATTCACAGTAAAACTTGCTATTTTCTCCATATCCATATTCTCCTTCCTGTTATTCATTGTCTGTATAATTACAATGTTATGTTTCAAAGATGAACTACCATCCATTAGATTCGAAAATAACATTATAATTGTTCGCAAAGTGCCAAAATCAGTTTTACGGAATGTTCAATTGCCTTTGCCTCAAAAGCCGGATAATCCATTGATGCAGAATCATCTGCCTTATCAGAAATTGCACGGATAATCAAAAACGGAATCTTATTAAGATACGCTGTATGAGCAATGGATGCTCCCTCCATCTCAGTACAATAACCTGCAAAATTATCTACCAGCCACTGTTTCTTCACCGGGTCTGAAATAAACTGATCCCCGCTGACAACTCTTCCTTCAAACACTTCAATATCAGGATTTACCTGCCTGCACACTTTCTTTGCAAGCATACGCAAATCCGAATCCGCTTCAAACGACAGCGTATCCATTCTCGGTATTTGTCCCAACGGATATCCGAAATTCGTTGCATCCATATCATGTTCCAATGTATCTGTTGACAACACAATATCGCCAATATCAATATCCGCATTCAAAGATCCTGCAATCCCCGTATTAATCACCTTGTCCACCTGATAATCATCTACCAGAATCTGTGTACACACTGCCGCATTTACTTTTCCGATTCCGGAGCGCACAACCACCACCGGCTGTCCATTAAGCATCCCCTTATAAAAATCCATTGATGCTTTTTTCACCACTGTAACATCCTGCATCTGCTCCTTCACTTTTGCGACTTCTTCATCCATTGCTCCAATAATTCCTAACATTACCATCCATCCTTTCTCTCATCCTACTTTTCTTTCTCTTTTCTATATTCCATCGGTATTGCCAGCTTAACCGTGAATTCATCCTCTGTCTCAAATTTTTGAAAATCTCCCTGCTGTAGCTTCATCATTCGTTCACATGTGATTAACCCTATCTTTGTGCTCTCATGGGGTTCCAGATTCTTCCGAATATAATTATGCACTGAAATCCAAAGAAAACCTTGTTCTATCATGGTTTTTACACTTACAGGCTTTGTCTGCTCTGCATATTTTCTTATATTAGAAATCAGATTATTTAAAACTCTATGCATATATTTTACATTAATTGTACAGCAGCCGTCATCCTCTGTAATTTGATTTTCCCCAAATATACTAAAGCCTTCTTCTTCCAGTACTAAAAGCTGATTTTCAATCAAATCTCCAGCCAGTACATCTACGGGTACCATTTCCGTTTCAATTCTTTTTTCCGCATCACCATAAATAAGAAAATATTCAAACAAATCATCTGAAAGAGCTTTTATCTCTCTAGTTTTGCCAAGGGATAATTCCAAATAATGTTTTCGCCTGCCCTCATCCGGCACCCGGTCCATATTAAGGATTTCGAGATATCCCGTAAGCGTGGTAAGCGGTGTCCTCAAATCATGGGAAATAGCTGTCACAAGCTCCCTGTTCCTACGCAGTGAATACTGCTCTTTTTTTATATTTTCAATAACAGAAATCCGCATCTGTTCAATTCCTTTTGCAAGATTTGCCAGTTCATCATTTCCTTTTACAGTAATCGGATATTCCAGATTACCGCCTTCGAGAATCTGCAATTCCTTTTCCATTCTGGTTATGTAACGTATCTTTGTTTGAATCATTCTCGCCATAACTACTATAAACAATATCGCACCGATAAATACGCTGAGTCCCCAGACATAATTATAATATTTCCAGTAATCATAAGCAAATATATCTACTCTTGCCACGCTTTCATCTGACAGCACCAGCCGGTACAGGTATTCTGAATCCTGAATTTCTGCTTCTGTATCCTCAACCTCCAAATCCGCATAGGCGTAATCCGAATTAAATATAATTTTTCCGTTTTGATAAACGGATATATATACATAAGCATTCTTATCAGTCCAATTTTTCAAATTATCAGCCGTCGCAGCAGTTATACCCTTATCATCAACATACTTTTGCAAATCACCCAGATATTCCACCTGCCAAGTCCGGTTAAAATATTCATCCTCAAATAATTCTTCTACATAACTTGATGCAAAATACTCTATTACATACCCGGCTATAAATGCAACAAAAAGCGAAAACAGTACACAGCCCACAAAATACCATGTCAATTTTGATTTAAACAATCCTATAGCCCCTTCCCCAAATATTGTGCAAATATTTTGCATTAGGCCCTGTATCTCCAAGTTTTTTGCGGATATTACGAATATGTACCATCACCGTATTGGTAGAATTCTGCATATATTCCTCCTCCCATACATTTTCATAAATCTCCTTTGCTGTATAAATGTGGTTACGGTCTGTAGCAAGCAGTTTCAATATACGGTATTCAATCTCTGTAAGAGAAATCTGTTCTTCTCCACGAATAACCTGCTGCAAATTTGTATCTAAAACAATATCCTGAATAAGAATACGCCCATCTTCAGGCACTTTCTCCAATGTATACTTTCCCATCCTCGGACGTTTTAATAATGCCTTTATACGCAGCAAAAGTTCTGTAACAGAAAAGGGCTTTGTCAAATAATCATCTCCGCCTGCTTCAAATCCTTCAATCAGATCAGATTCTGCAGATTTCGCCGTCAGAAACAATACCGGTACTTCTGCAATGCTGCGTATCTTGAAGCATGTATCTATTCCATTGCATTTGGGCATCATAATATCAAGAATTACTAAATCCACACCTTGATCAAATTTTTCAACAGCTTCTTCTCCATTCTTCGCCAGAATCACTTCAAACCCTGCATCTTCCAGCACAATCTGCAAAATTTCACGAATATCCTTCGCATCATCTGCAACAAGTATTTTTTTCTGCTTTGCCATAATCATTCTCCTAGTATCTTGTATATCATATCCATGATATCATTTAATTCATCCTCTTGCAGCTTTGTATAATCAGCAATTTCTTCCAATGAGGGTTCATGTCCTGTTTCTTTTTTTAAAAACTGAGACGCTTCATAAACCAGGCTTACTTTCCCTCTCATTGCACTTTCAATCTCATTTTCTCCTGCCAGCCTTGATGCAAACTGCATAATCCCTGTCTCTATTGCTTTATTAAGCTCCTGTTCAATTTGTGCCTGTTCTCCTGTTCCGCAAAGCTCTGTCAATTTTAGAAACAGTGCCATATTCCCTTCCTGAATCAAATCTTCCAAAGGGATTTTGGGTTGTTCGTATTTTTGGGCAATTCGGGTGACCTTAGAAAGCCACATTTCTACAATTGGGGAAATCTCTTTATCATCACCGGAAAGAAGTGCCCGATACATCTCTCTTCGTTCTTTTTGGGTATATACAGGCAAATCTGCAAGCTCATCCATATATACTTTCAATATTGCCGGTTTTTCTTCTGTCTGTTCAATTTCATCTTCTGATATCTCATGTTCTGTCGAATTTTCCGACACCATATGTCCCTCTGCATTTTCCGGCACATCATGCTCTTCCGGAGGCGAGGTCAGATACTGCAATACGAGGTTTTCCTGTTCTTCTGACAAATTCATATCAGAAAAATAAGAAAGCATCTCCGACCTGGACAGAGGTGCTTCCGATGTTCTCACAATCTCAGCAACCGCCTTTACAGTTTCCATAAATGAATTCTGATCTGTCATAACATAATCTCCATCTCAAAAAGAACTTACTACTTCTACTTAGACAGTATAACTGATTTCGTTTAAATATACAATTAATTTATTATTTTATAACAGCTATCCGGCAGAATATTTTGTACTGAAAGTCAGAAAAACAGAAGCCTTGATAAATTCATGATAACAGAAAAAAGAAATTTCTTCTGCCGAATAACTAATTATCACCATGTATTTTTAATATAGTTTAAAATATCGCCTGTCGACACCAGACAATTACAAAATACATTGATTTTCATATTATGTCAACAGAATATATAAAAGTAAGGATTCTCTATCCATATATCAATACATTTCAAGAATTTTACTCTAATTCAGCTCCTAGTATTACATTTACATAAATCGTTACATACATTCACATACGCAGGATTATGCTTTAATTTTTCTAAAAAGAAACCTCCCGCAACACTGGCGGGAGGATTTTCTTTATTATTTTTTAATTTTTGCTTTTGAGCTTACACCCTTAGCCTTTAGCAAACTCTTATAACTCTTTAATTTTTTCTTCGGAACCTTGATAGTTGCCTTAGAATTGATGCCCTTAAATGCATTGCTTCCTACACTCTTCTTGGTTAACTTAGTAGTCTTGATTGTAATACTCTTAAGATTTTTACATCCATTAAATGCATTCTTTCCAATCTTCTTTACCTTAGACGGTATCGTAATGGATTTGAGGTTTGTACATTTGTAAAATGCTTTTTCATCTATCTTGCTAAGCTTAGACGGCAATGTAACACTTCTAAGCTTTGTACAGCCTCCAAATGCATTTTTACCAATTGAGGTTACATTTTTACCAATTGTTACCTTGCTCATTTTCTTACAGTTGCTGAATGCATTTGCACCAATTGAAGTTACATTCTTTCCCAATGTTACCTGGCTTAAATTCTTACAATTACTGAATGCATTTGCACCAATGGTCTTCACATTGTCTCCAACAACTATCTGTTTCGCTTTATCATTACCCTTAAATGCATCGCCTGCAACAGCAGTTACTATATATACATCTCCATTTATAACAACAGAATTCGGAACTACAACTATATCTTCTTCACTGCTGCTCACAACGTATTTCACAGTCTTGGTAATAAGTCCCTTATCGGTTACTGTATAAACAGCTTCTGTTGCAGGATCATCGACTGCGTCTCCCTTTTCAACATTGCCGGGCACTGTTATAACAGGCTGCTGGCTTATGCTGCTGCCACCTGTTGCCGGAATCTCTTCTGTTCTGGTGTTACGGCATTTGGTACAGGTATAAGTCTTCACACCTTTTGCTGTTGCCGTTGGCGCTTTTGTCACTTTTCCTGCATCCCATGAATGTCCGGTAGCAGGAATATCATTACCCTTTTCTACTACCTCACCGCAGACTTTACAGTACGAATCACCGCTATAACCTTTTTCTGTACAGGTAGCTGCTTTCTTGTTTTTAACCACTAAGCTCATGTGCTTGCAGACTGCCGGAAGTTCTTCCGTCTTTGTTGCAGTACATCTGCTGCATGTATAAGTCATCTCTCCGGTCTCTGACGCTGTCGGCTGCTTTGTTACCCTTCCGTCACCCCATAAATGTCCGATGGCTTTTATTTCTGTACCATTCTCTACTATCTCTCCACAGTCCTCACAATATTTATCTCCGGTATAACCGGGTTCTGTACAGCCAGCCGCTCTGTCATTCTTTATTTTTATTTTGTCATATGAATGTGCACAATCACCTTTTGTTATCTGTACGGAAACCCTTACGGTTTCAAAATTATTCTTGTCTGCCCCTTCATACACTGCTGTCGCAGTAACCGTCACTCCAGTTTCCAGTATTTTAGCAGCATCTTCCTCTAACCATTTCCATCCCGCAGGCAGTTCAATGTCAGATACCTTTTCAGTGGATTTCGGAACATTCTTTTTTGTTCCCGGTATTCCTGATTCCGGTCCCGTTGCCTTTGCAATGGTAAAGGTTTTCTCAATCGTTCCCGTATAATTACCCTTACAGGTAACAACAACAGAAGCCTCACCTGCATTGGTATTATTCTTATAGGATAAGGTATAATCAACATCCTTAGTCAAAAGCTCTTTCCCTGCCTTTACAATAACCTGAGGCATTTTAGCTTTCCCGTCATATACAATATCTGTATCAAGCACCGTTACATCTATGGTAACATCATCCTGCTTTGCTCCACATACTGTACATACACCTGAAGACCAATTATGGCCTTTTGCTGGAATAACTGTTCCCTTAGCAGTAACTTCACTGCAGTCTGTACAAACTGTGTCCCCTGTATATCCTGTCTCTGTACAGGTAGCATCTTTTTTGCCCTGAACTATGGTATTACTATGTCTACAGTCATCCACTTTGCCTTCAATTGTATAAAATTTTGCACTTTGGGCTGTATTACCTTTACTGTCCGTCACCTGGCATTTAATAATCTGATTATCACCTGTAGCCGGTGTCCAGTTTACAGAAACCTCACCATTTCCTGACTTCTCATCCACTAACTTATTATTTACATAGAATTTATAAGTATATGGTGCGGTTCCACCCTTTGCTATACCCTTTAACGACAAAGCAGTAGCTGCTATCTGTGGAGAAGAACGGTCTGCACCGAAATTCAGTTCCAGACTGCTTGGTGTCGGAGGTGTTGGAGGTGTTGGAGGTGTCGGACCTGGATCCGAACCATTTCCAATCCTTGCAAGCGATGCAGTAATAATATCCTGATCCTCTTTTTCCTTTGTTGTAGAACCATCTGATGAATATTCCTCGGCTGCATTGTCATACATGGAATCATCCATCGGTATCGATGCTACTCCGCTTGCCCCATAGGTTGAAATGTGCATCACACCAATTCCATTGTTTTTTACATCATCTTTTGTAATTCCAAGTGCCGAATATGGAATGGTCATAGTATAAAAGTGATCAAGTGTCTTACTATGTCCTAATGTCAGGAAATCCACCCATTCAGAATCGTTACTGTAAAGCATATCCGTCGTAAGTCCGGTATAGGCATTCTTGTTGATTCCATATAGATTCGTTATGCCTCCGAACAGTCCGTTTTCATACTTCAGTTTTATCCCAATATCCCTAAAAGTCTTGCAATATTCCTCATCATATGAAAATGTTCCATCACTTTTCGTGGTAAATAATCCAGGGGTTCCAATCGGATATCCATCTTCACCCACTTTTGAACTAAAGCACATAATTGCATTTACATTGGTTGTATATTTTACATCAATGCCCCATACAGTACCACCAGCATCCATAGTGCCATCACCGTAAGCACCCTTCGCACTGCCAATGTCAAGTACAAGCATCTGTGGTATATCTGCATTGTCCGGCCTTGCCTCATTCGTCTTGGCACCGTCCTGATCTTGTGCTGAAACATCACGTGTATTTACAAACTGCCATCCTATATACACATTACTGTCATCATACGCTCCATATAAGGCATAGCTGTCATAAAACGGATACTCATGAGGTCCCTTAAATATATTACTGTCATCATTTGCAGCACCCTGTGCAATAAGATCTGATGCCGCCCAGTCACTTGCCGAGGTAATGGTTTTTTCCCCGCCTGTTCCGGAAGGATTCGTCTTATAATAATTATCCGCAAATGCATTTCCTGCCGTATTGGCCTGCAATGCCTTTACGGTCTCATCTACCGTTTTATCAAACTGCTTCTTATATGTAAAGGTATAATTCTTTGTCTCTGTAGCAGATGCAGCCGTTGCTTTTACGGTAATGGTGGAATCTGCCACTTTACCCTGGCCTATTACTACTTCCGCTGAGCCGGTAAATGTTTTAACCGGACCGTCATCCACGGAATAGGTTCCTCTTTCTGCATTTTGAAGTGTGAGCGTAATTTTCGTCGTCTCCGTCTTAAACGAAGAACCTTCTGCAAGGGAAGATGTTACGGTCGGTGTCTTTTCATCATTGCCGTTTTTGGTATATGTATAAGTGACCGTAATTGCCTCTTTTGTATATTTTCCTGTAGCGTTAGACGGTGTACCCTTTAATGTATACCCGCTTACCGTAGCAGCACTTGTCTCATATGAGCTTCCTACATTTCCTGTCAATGTATTGGCAGCTGCAATTTCTTTTCCTGACTCATCTACATATTTTACAGTAACGGTTCCTTTATCCGGCTGGGGTTGAGGTCTGGGAGATGAATACTCACTCCAGGAGCCGTCCTTGTAAAGCCATGAGCCATCTATTATCTTTCCAGGCTGCATATCCGGTGATGTTCTATTACCCTTATTATCATGAAGGATAACCTCCGGTGTTGTTATATCTTCCGGAATCTCATACTTATAATATCCGCTGGCTGTATCCAATGTCATTTCGACACCCGGCCACTTTGCATTTTCATTTACCGACGTAAATGCATAACAGTATACCGGCTTATTCCAGCCAGACGGCAAATCCAAATATACCACATTACCAGTCTGCTCCACCTTCGTAAATGTATAAGTCTTTGTTTCGGTTTGAGAGCCATCTGTAGCCGTAAGCGTAACGGTAACACTGTCACCAAATGACATATCATTTCCTATTATGATCTGCTTGGAACCTGTATACTTCTCGGCAGAAGCATCACCAATCTTATAGGTTCCCTCTGTGGCATTCTTTAAGCCAATTGTAAGGGTCAGTGTATCACTAAAGTTTCCACCTTCCTTGGAAATTGTAGGCATAGGAGTCTTTACAGGTTCTGTCTTATTATATATTACAGCAATACCTTTATCTCCAATGGTACCTGAAATAGTATCTGCCGTAACTGTCCATGTACTGCCTGAAACCTGATCTGTATAAGTACCCGGTGCTGTTGTACCGCCTCCATTCTTCACACTAACCTGTCCACTGCCGCTTCCCTTAACAATGACTGCACCGCTTTCACGGCATACTGCCGCTACATTCTGACTTGTATCACCTACATAATATTCTTTCTCACCTATTACTGCATTATGGAAATGGTTAACTTCCGCCACTTCTTTTGATGTAAAATGTGTACTTCCCTTAGCACCCGCCATTATTTTATGCTTATCTGTTTCATTTGGACGGGAAAAATATAAGGAGGTCGCCTTTCCCTGGGCAGCTACAACCGCATAGGCACGGTCAATTTTATTTTGGTCAATAAACTGTGTTGCCTCACCATATTCACCATTATTCGAATAAGTATCATGGCTTTCTGACCAATACACTAACTTATCTTTTGAGACACCCCTCTCAGACCAGTTACCGATAGATGTCGGCACTCCTCCGCGATCAAAGGCCTCTCTTACCGTTGCACCATAACGGCTGTCCGTAACAGACATATAATTAGTATATTCCTTCATCAGGCCCTCTCCGCCCTCCTCAAGCGGTCCTACAAGAATCTCACCATAATTATATAAACCAACACTTGTAACAACTGGCCAGAATTGGCAGTTCTCACTTGGCAGTCCTATATGCTTTGCAGCATCCCAACGGATACCTTCCACTCCTACACTCTTCAATTCTTCAATATATCCCTTTACCTTGTTCTGCACGGTAGAGCTTTCAGAATTCAAATCCGGCATGCCAATCTTGCCATGTGTAATGCCGTAACGGTCTGAATACCATGCATCTCCGTCATTATGGTAACAGTCTCCTCCCAAACCGTCATCACCTATAGAACGTGTATGGTTTGCCACCACATCCACTACCACTTTAATACCGTATTTTTTAGCCTCTTCACATAAAGCCTGTAAATCCTGCTTACTTCCCAAAGCATTAGTATAAATCGAAAAAGTCTGCGGTTGATACAGCATATACCAAACACCAAAGCTGTCATCTCTCTGCGCCGGTGAAGTCTGAACCGAAGTAAAACCTGCCGCTGCAATATTGGGAAGTTCCTCTTTAATATCATTATACTTCCAATCAAAACAATGCAGAATCGTTCCATCCTGAATATTATCAGCAAGCCCATAGTCTGTGGCTGCACTGACCGTAGCCATGTCTGCCACGTTGCTACCGGTTACCCTGCTTATTATATTGGCAGGAACACTGGTAAATGCCATCACCGCCACCATCATCAATGGCAGTATTCTCTTAAAGAACAATTTTCTTGTCTTCATAATAATCTCCTTCTCCTTTTCTTAAATTCTATTGTGAATCTTGTCACATCAGTTACCCATTGCAAATATTGTCAAACTCCGGTTATATTAACTCTGAGCCTCCTTCTTTAATCCATTTGCTTGACAGTACTCTCATGGCATATTATCATTTTTATTATAATACACTCCCTGTA
>JAIDHZ010000361.1 GCA_029052995.1 Lachnospiraceae bacterium
AACATCCACATCCCCGGTTGCATCTAAAATAGCGCTGTTAATCTCTGAGAGATTATAATTATAAATTCCACATCTTTCCAGATACTCTGCAAATTCCTTAATATCAATTTTTTTGCCGCCGTCCTTTTCATGAAAAAAATGGGCATAGACCCCATCCTTACGGATATCTAACTGAAAAAAACCATTCGTATACTTCATAAACCTCTCCTTACCCCATTAACAATTCAAAATATTTTCCTAAATGTTTCTTCATCTTTTCCAAAGCTTTAGAATGCAATTGTGATATTCTTGATTCTGAAACTTCTAATACACTGGCAACTTCTTTTAAAGTTAAATCCTCATAATAATAAAGCAGTACAACCTTTTTTTCTTTTTCAGTTAACAACTCAAGGGATTCCATCAGCATTTTTTTCATTTCTTCCCTGTCTACGGCCGCTTCAGGTTCAATATATACATTATTTTTAAATTCTTTCACACCGCCTTCAGATCCCTGTTCCATAAACTCATCTAATGAAGCAATATTTGACACATTAGCAAGTCCTTCCCAGCTGCGGTACTCGTCCAATGATATTCCTAATTCATCTGCAATATCCTTTTCACTCCAATTTACGCCCTTCTCCTTTTCCAGCTTTGTAATGACCGTTTCAATTTGCTTTTGTTTTTGTCTGACAGAACGGGGAATCCAGTCCATTTTGCGAATTTGATCTAAAATGGAGCCTCTTATCCGTAGGCTGGCATAGGTTTCAAATTTGATTCCCTTTCCGTAATCAAATTTGTCAATTGCATCAATCAAGCCAAATACACCATAGCTAACCAGATCATCATACTCAACTGTATATCCAAGATACATATTGAGACGCCCTGCCACAAGCTTTACAAGCGGAACATATTCTATTATAATCTCTTCACGCAGTTTATAAGAATGCGATTTAGCATATTCCTGCCATAATTTATCCCTCTTGTTTTCATCCATTACAAACACCCCATATATCCATCATTTATTCATCTTCTACATCAAAAGATACATTTTCCTCTGCGTTTGATTTCATATTTTCTTCTAAATCGTCATTTTCACCGGACTTAATTTCATCTTCCTCGTCAAACTCACTCGAATCTTCTTTTGGCTCCATGGCCTTTTGCAAAATCTCAACAATTAAGGTTGCCAAAAAATAGAAGACAACTAAAACACCAAGTAGAATTGCCAGCGAAGTTGTAACACTTTTGGCTGTTTTCATATTAATAATCAATGTTACAAGACCTGCAAGTAATACAATAAATGCACGTATATACTGATATTTCATTATAATATCTCCTCTTGGCACTCAGATTATTTTGTCAGGTTTCCCTGCTGAACGAACAATCAGTTCTTTTGTCACAGAATCAAATATAATTGTTCTTCCATAATTTAATCCTGTATCCTCTGCTACAATCGGAATTTTATGTGCAGCTAACACATCCTTTGTTGACTGCACATTACGAACACCAATACTTCCCAAATGAGAACCCCCTGCGAATTGAAACATTGTAGCGCCTCCTGCAATTTTGGCACGTAAGGTTCCGGGGAAAATCCCCTGCTTGCTCAATTCCTGTATCAAATCTATTATACCCGTATCTGCAAATTTAGCCCTTTGTACGTTATTTGTTATTTCTTTACTGGATGGCAGCATAATATGCACCATTCCACAAAAATCACTTATTTGATTATACAAAACAATTCCAACGCAAGATCCTAAACCGATAGTAGTAATCTTATTTGGTGTCCTGCACAGTTTAAAATCCGCAATTCCAACTTTTATTACTTCTTCCATTTTACCCTAACTCCTGATTCCTAAAGCTTCAAAAATACGTCCATAACATTCTTCAGCTGTAACAAACATCAGAAAACCATTAATGGGTCTTTCATTATCTAAAAACTTAGAGTCAATAATCAAAGCAGTGTCACCAACCTGTCCTAACTCACTAATCGGAAGACTTAAAACCGAACCCGCCATATCAACACATATAGCAGGAGGATCCATTCGAAGCTCTAAATTTGTCATTGTACTAATTGAATTAATATAAGAACTCATCAAAATATTACCTACTTCTTTAATAGCAGACTGTTCTAAATGATCAAACTCTACGGACTCTCCTGAGCATTCTTTAGAAAGCATGGTAGAAACCAAATTTTTGGCCTCCTCCAATTCTAAGATAAACAATGTCATTCCGGTTACTGCTCCATTAAAATGTGTCAGAACAGACGCAACAATCGTATCGGGTCCGCCAACCAAATCCGAAATTTCATTAAACTCCAAAATTTTTACAATTGGCATCTCCATTCGCAAATC
>JAIDHZ010000362.1 GCA_029052995.1 Lachnospiraceae bacterium
TATCGGAGAAAAGTATTTATCACAATAATAAAATAGGCAACACCACCTATGACGTATCATTTCATTACAGCCGACAGAGCAGGGAAAGCATGAACGATAAAATTATCCGTCTGATAGAAAACGATATGCAGCACACATTTTCCCTTTTCTCAGCACACGAAAGGATTCCTCTGCCACCTTTTTCATTTCACCCAAAAATCCCTCTACACCAAGCAATGAGATATCCCCTTCTATTCTTTTGCTATATTTGATGATATTGGCATATGGTGGATGTGTACAGATAAAGTCAATACTACAATCTTTAATAAAATGTAAGTCTGTGGCATTGCCATTTCGTGTAAATATTTTTGAATTTGTTTCACATTGGAATTGTAAATTTGTTTCTGAAATTGAAACAGATTGCGGATTGATGTCAACACCTACCGCATTGCGACCTAGTAGCTTCGCCTCTACTAAAGTTGTACCACTACCCATGAATTGATCTAAGATCCAGTCACCCGGTTCTGAATAACGAAGTATCAAATTTCTTGGTACATATGGCGACCAATTCCCTCGATACTTTCCTGAATGTGTTGCCCAACTTCCCCTGTCTGGAAACGACCAGACTGTTGTTGGTTCAAGCTTGAAATTATTTGGTTGTAAACTTATAAGACATACCTCCTTCTATATTTGCTCTTTAATGTGTTGCAAAACACCAGCTAATCCTCGTACAGCAAGAGTCTTTTCCAATTCATTTTTCACCCTGCATTTATTCTCATCAGAAAGTTTATTATAATCCTGTTGTACCTCTTGTGCTTTATGTGCTAATTCAAGCATAAATTTATCATATTCGTATTGTTCCTCTTGAATTGACTTCATTGCTGTAACTCCCTCCACTGATGATACAAACAAGTCTACATCAATTCTGTAAAAAAATCCATACAATTTTTTATTCACTATAAGTGAATATATATAAAATCTTTCAGATGAGATAATATTCACAAATAGTAAAAGAGGTATGCTGTTACACATACCCCTCCGATTTTTACTATCTGTCTTTTTCTACTTACTGCATTACCATTTCATTTGTCCTGACAGTATTTTATTATGCCATCGTCATAAACCATTCCACCGTCTCCGGATCATAATGGGAAAAGAACAGGCTCTCTCCGGTATCAAGGTTTTCGATTTCTTTCATATCCCCGGCATCCAAGGCAAAATCAAAGATACTGAAATTTTCCTCCATACGGTTTTTATGGGTGGATTTCGGAATCAGAACCACATCGCTCTGCAACAGAAAACGAAGTGCCACCTGTGCAGCGGATTTCTTATGCTTTTCACCAATCTTTTTCAATACCGGATTGTTGAAATAATCGTTCTTTCCCTCCGCAAATGGTCCCCATGACATAATCTGTGTGCCATACTTTTTCATATACTTTTTTGCTGCTGACTGCTGACAGAACACATGCGTTTCCACCTGATTTACTGCAGGCTTGACCTCGGAAAAATGATACATATCCAGAAAACGGTCAGGATAAAAATTAGACACGCCAAGCGCCCGCACCTTTCCCTCCTTGTATGCCTCCTCCATTGCCCGGTAAGTTCCATAATAATCTCCAAAAGGCTGATGTATCAGTAGGAGGTCAATATAATCTGTCTGAAGTTTTTTTAATGATTCTGCAATAGATGCCTTCGCTTTTTCATATCCGGCATTGGAAATCCAAACCTTTGTGGTAACAAAAAACTCTTCTCTCGGAAGCCCGCATTTTACCAATGCATTTCCGACACCCTCCTCATTTCCATATGCCTGTGCGGTATCAATGCTACGATAGCCCACATCAACTGATTCCAATACACAACGCTCCGTTTCCTCCGGTGGTGTCTGGTACACACCATAACCCAGTTTCGGCATTTTTACCCCATTACTTAAAGTTACATATTCCATCTTTACATCCTTCCTTTCCTTTTGATTTCTTATTTTACAGTTTACAACCAGAGATAAAAAAAGTACAATAAGAATATTGAAATTCAGATTTCAGAAAATGAATAGTGAGGAGTTGTTAAATATGTTAAATCTGTTAGAATTAGAACAGCTTGTTGCCTTTGCAGACTGCGGAACGCTGTCAAAAGCTGCTGAAAACCTGCATATTTCCCAGCCAACGATTACAAGAACCATGCAGCATCTGGAAGATACATTTGGTATCCCCCTGTTCCGCCGCAGTAAAAACCATATTTCACTGAATGAAACCGGATGGAAAACTGTTGAATTTGCGAGACAGCTCTTAAAAAATGCTGAACAGACACTTCAGGGTGTCCGTGACTTTGACAAAAAACTGCATACAATCACCGTCAGTTCCTGTGCGCCTGCTCCCCTATGGTACTTACTTCCTGCCCTGACTTCTGAATTTCCTGACATGACAGTGTCTTCTTCCATAAAAAATAACATGGCTGTCCTTAATGATTTAGAATCCAACCACTGTCTGATGGCAGTCCTGACAGAAGATCTTCCTTCAGAGGATTACTGCTGCATTCCATTTCTAAAAGAACATCTGGAGGCATGCATTCCGCCCACCCATGAACTTGCAAATCATTCTACCCTCTCTTTTTCAGACCTCGACGGCCATAATTTTCTTCTTGGCACCAGACTTGGTTTTTGGGATGATATGTGTCGTACTAAAATGCCTGCCTCCCGGTTTTTGGTACAACCTGACCGATTTTCGCTTCAGGAACTGATTCGTGAATCTGCCCTGCCCTGTTTTACCACTAATCTCTCCGATCAAGTCAATGAAATTCCGGAAAACCGCATCCGAATACCTATTACAGATCCGGATGCAAATGTTACATACTATGCAGTCTTTCATCAAAATGATAATAGATATAAAACTGCCTTTACTAATCTTGTTAATAATGTAATGTTACACTTAGAGTAGAACAAATTTATCTTCAAACCCTTTTTCTGCATCCATTTCATTTGTTTGCCACATTTTCTTCTATTTCATTTATTTTTTTAAATATGGCATCTGCCAGCAGGCGATGTCCTTCCTCGTCCAAATGTTCCTGATCTGCATTGCTTGGTTTTGCATAAGACGAAGCATCCAAAAAATAAACATTTTCATTCTCACACACTTTCTGATAAATATCTGCCAATTCCTTTGATGTTGCCACAGATAAAGCAGAAAAATCCGGATCATAATCATTTTTCCATACATCTGCGCCAAGATGTATGGGAGATATCAGCAATATCTTAGATTCGCCTGCATTTATACGAATCCGGCTTATTATTTTGCTTATTCCTTTTCCTATAAAATCAGCAGTTGCTCCATATATGGTCTTGCAGTCGTTTGTACCCAGCATTACCACAGCAATATCTATCGGGTTATGTGTTTCCAAAATAGCAGGAATCATTTGTATTCCACATCTTCCTTCCCGTAATGGGTCATCAAATATGGTTGTCCTGCCACACAGCCCTTCTTCTATAACCCTGTAATTTTCCAATCCCAGTTTCTCATTTAATATGCTTGTCCATCGGATTCCCCATGGATACCTGCCGCCTTCTTTCGGAATCAGACCATATGTATTTGAATCACCAAAACATAATATCTGTTTCATCCCATCACCTCTTCCCTGCTTAGTTTTTAAACTGCAATTCCTGACCCTTTACGCTTACTCTGGTATCTTTGCCTATTGATTTGGTAATAAATGTATTTCCTCCTACTACAACATTTTCTTCAATTACCGTATCACCGCCTAAAATAGAAGAACCAGAGTAAATCGTAACATAATCCCTTATGGTCGGGTGTCTCTTTACTCCTTTAAGCTTCTGCCCGCCCTTTGTAGATAATCCGCCTAAAGTAACCCCTTGGTACACTTTGACATGTTCTCCGATTACAGTGGTTTCCCCAATAACAATTCCCGTACCATGATCCATAAAAAAATATTTTCCAATCGTTGCACCTGGATGAATGTCAATTCCGGTAACGCTGTGTGCATGTTCTGTCATAATTCTTGGTATCATTGGCACCCCCAGCAGGAACAGCTCATGGGCAATCCTGTAAACAGAAACCGCATATAGCCCCGGATAAGACAGGATGACCTCATCCTTACTTCCTGCTGCCGGATCACCCTCATATGCTGCCTGAATATCTGTATCCAAATATGCTCTGATCTGCGGTATCTTCTCCATGAAATCAAAAACCATATTCTGAGCTTTTTCCTCTAACTCATTATCTGCACATTCCGTATAAGTCCCACAATATTTTAGGACAATCATGGTCTGTTTCTTCAAATGGAATATAACATCTTCAATCGTGGCAGACATATTATTTCTCAGACTGTAAATTTTATATACTTTGTCACTATAATATCCGGGATAAAGAATCTTCAACAGTTTTTCTACGATATCTATCACTGCTTTCTTATCAGGCTGATTATATAAATCTGTTTTATTGACCGCCCTTTCATCGGTGTAATCATCCAGTATTAACTGAACAATGCTTTCCACCCTGTCTTCATTCAATCTTCTCATATCAGTATTCCTCGTCTTCCGCCTTCTCAGCAATATCATTCACCGGCTCTTCCAAGCCTTCAATCACAATATGGTTTTTCTGTGCATAATCCCACAGTGCTGCATGGATTGCTTCTTCTGCCAACAGCGAACAATGTACTTTTACAGGCGGAAGCCCATCCAATGCTTCCATTACAGCCTTATTCGTAACCTCCAGTGCTTCCTGAACAGTTTTTCCTTTTACCAGTTCTGTAGCCATACTGCTTGTTGCCACTGCTGCACCGCATCCAAATGTCTTAAATTTGACATCCCTGATAACTCCCTGTTCATCTATATTAAAATACATTCGCATAATATCGCCGCATTTCGCATTTCCAACAGTACCCACTCCACTGGGATTTTCTATTTCGCCTATATTTCTCGGATTGTTAAAATAATCCATCACTTTTTCACTATACATTTCCTGCCTCTTTCTTTTGCTTTTCAAAATATTCTACTTCTGTTCTTTGACAAAATCTTCATATAGCGGGGACATGCTACGCAGCCTCTCCACAATCTTTTTAAGCTCATCTGCTACAAAATCAATATCCTCCAATGTGGTTTCTTCCGACAGGGTAATCCTTAATGAGCCATGTGCAATCTCATGCGGAAGCCCAATCGCAAGAAGTACATGGGAAGGATCTAATGAGCCGGATGTACATGCCGAACCACTGGAAGCACATACCCCAAGCTGATCCAATAAAATCAACAGTGATTCCCCTTCAATAAATCGAAAACAGAAGTTCACATTATTAGATAGTCTGTCTGTTCTGTGTCCATTCAGCCTTGTATAAGGAATTTCCGATAAAACCCTTTCTATCAGATGATCCCGCAATGCTATCTCCTTTTTGATTCTTACCCCCATCGTTTCCCCGGCAATCTGTGCTGCTTTACCGAAGCCCACAATTCCCGGTACATTGGAAGTTCCAGCTCTCCTGCTTCGCTCCTGCGCACCACCATGAATAAAAGAACGGATTTTTATACCCTTGCGGATATACAAAATACCAATTCCCTTCGGTCCATTAAATTTATGCCCGCTGGCAGAGAGCATATCTATATTCATATCATCAACATTTATTGGAATATGCCCATATGCCTGTACTGCATCTGTATGGAACAACACACCGTTCTCATGTGCAATCTTTCCTATTTCCGCAATCGGTTCTATTGTTCCAATCTCGTTATTTGCCGCCATGACCGATATCAAAATGGTATCCGGGCGAATAGCAGTTCTAAGTTCTTCAAGAGATATTTTCCCTTCTTCATCTACATCAAGATAAGTTACCTCATACCCCTGCTTCTCCAGATATTCACAAGTATGCAGTATGGCATGATGCTCTATTTTGCTGGTTATAATATGTTTTCCTTTTGAAGAATAAGCCTCTGCAGCGGCCTTTAATGCCCAGTTATCTGATTCGCTTCCCCCGCCTGTGAAATAGATTTCTTCGACATTTGCTCCGATTAACTCAGCCGATTGCCTTCTTGCACGGTCAACTGCCTTTTTGCTCTCTCCTGCAAAACTATATACTGCAGATGGATTACTGTATGTCTGCCTGAAAAAAGGAAGCATTTCATTTAACACTTCTTCACTTACCTGCGTTGTCGCAGCATTATCCAGATAAATCAGTTTCTTCATAAAGATACGCCTTCTTTCTTATTTATCTTCTAATCCAATATTATGCCTACAATATTTACCAATCCTGCAATACCTATTTATATAGTAGGAATAGTAGGTTTACGTTACAGATTATATCTTTGTGCTACAAGGCTGTCAATAGCTTTCATTTCATTGGGTAATATAACATTCCTATTACATATTATAGGTTTTCCCTAATCTTTAATAAATTTCCCATATATAAACTTCAGGATTCCATTAACTTCACACCACAATGATCTCCCCTGCTGACCACTATATGATAACCCACTCCCTCTACACGTCTTTCCAGACAATTCCTACACTCTGCTGCTTCATCTCCCGTGCAGACTTTTCCATCATACAATGCATATTTGTCCCGTACCCCTACTAGAGACAGATTGGGCATTACTACATTGGCGTTTCACTCCCTGCTACCGGACCGCCATCATATAATACCAGTGCCTTCCTAGGCGTCACATCCCACTGCGAGCATCTTGCCAAATCTGCAATTTATTTCTTTCATTTTGCTAATTCCAACATTCTGCTAAGCGGTTTGGTTGCCTTTATACGCAGTTGCTCATCTATTTCCACCATCGGTTCTAACGTCTCCAAGGCATGTAATACTTTTTCCAATGATATTTTTTTCATATTCGGGCAAAACTGACGGTGTCCCACAGAATAAAACTTCTTATTAGGATTCTTCAATTCCAGTTCATAAAAAACCCCCATCTCTGTACATATAATAAATTCTTTTGCCTCTGACAGTTCTGCAAAACTTAATATTTCAGAAGTGCTTCCAATAAAATCCGAGATTTCCAGTACATTCTCCCTACACTCTGGATGCGCTAACACCAGTGCATTTGGATGAAGCTCTTTCGCATGCAGCAATTCTTCTTTATAAATACTTGTATGCACATGGCAAAACCCATGATTTAAAATAAAATTCTTCTTTGGAATCTGACTGGCAATATAACGTCCAAGATTTTCATCCGGTACAAAGAAAATGTCCCTATTCGGCAATGCCTGAACCACCCGCAATGCATTAGAGCTGGTCACACAGACATCCGAATGTGCCTTAATCTCTGCCGTGGAATTGACATAACAGACAACTGCGACATCAGTATATTCCTGGCGAACCTCCGCAATCTTATCAATATCTAACATATGTGCCATTGGACAGTCAGCAGTATCATCTGCCATAACCACATTCTTGTGCGGATTAAGGATTTTCGCACTCTCCCCCATAAAAGATACACCACAAAATAAAATATTTTTCTGCGTGATCTCTGTTGCCTTTTTTGCCAAAAAATAGGAATCTCCCACAAAATCAGCCAGTGCCTGCACTTCACCATCTACATAATAGTGAGCTAGTATCACAACATCTTTATCCCGCTTTAATTGTTCAATCTCTTTCTTTATGCTATCCTCCATATCTTATCTCCTCGTATCATAAACACATCATATTACATATTGATCTATCAGCAGTTCATTCTGCCATTCCAGCATATCTGCCAACGTAATTCCTTCCAGTACATCATTGATAGCCGTATCCAGTTTCTCCCATAACCGATAACTTACACATGTATCTTTATTTTCACACAAAGTTCCATTTTCACCAACGCAGTCTGTCGGTGACATATTCCCCTCCACAGCTTTCAAAATCTGCCCTACCATATATTTTTCAGGCGGATAATTCAGGACATATCCTCCATGCGCACCTCTGATGCTTTTTACTAAGGCTGCCTTATGCAGCATTGCAACAATCTGTTCTAAATATTTCTCAGATATATTCTGCCTTTTCGCTATATCCTTGAGTCTTACCGGTTCTCCATGATTATAAGTTGCCAGATCAAGCATTAGCTTTATCGCATTTTTTCCTCTTGTTGATATCCTCATAAAAACCTCCTTGCCCGCAAGCTCCTGCATAGATATTATACTATTCATATAGGATTAATCAAATTACTTGTTTTCTATAATCTGTAATAGATTTTGCCTATTTTACATGATAAATTTTATCATTTTTTCCGCCATTCCATCCCTGTCATTACTAAGGTAATAGATAAATGCTTCTCCATCCTTCGTTATTGTAATACCTCTGTTTGTCCGGTTAAAAATAATTATTCCAAGTTCATCCTCTAGTTCTCTTATCGCCGTTGAAACACAGGACTGTGTAACAAAAAGTGTATGTGCTGTAGCATTGATTGACTTTGTTTTAGATACCTCCACAACATAAAGCAACTGATTTAAAGTCATGTATTTTCTCCCTTCTGACAAAAAACCGGAGACAGAACTCTTCATCCTATCTCCGGTTTTCCGGTCAACCTTTTTTATTTCTGCACCCGTAAAGATTGATGGTTATCCATTCGGGTAAAATAATATGCAATCTTTTTCAAAGCCTCTTCCACGGAACAACTGACGTCAAACGCAGAAATCGCCTTTCGCTCCAATTGTTTTTGTATGTGAAATCCAATTTTCTTACAGACTATGCATCTGCAATCTGATACAAGCTCTACTTTCGCAGATGCTTCTCCTGCGCCGCCGCATCCACCTCCTGTACCACTGCCACAACCACCTTCATTTTTGCAGCTAACCGGCGAATTGCAACCATCCACTATAGATACGTCATTGTTATCTGTTCCTTCCTCACGAAAAGCTCTTTCTTCGAGCCTTCTATATATACCGTCTGTCACTTCATATATAATAAATCTTTTTGCAGAGCCAAAGGACTCATCAATCTGTTTCCCATCCGAAGATGCAACCGCTATCTTATAAGACATGCGAAAACCTCCTGCTAATTAAATCTCTGCACTGCGACAGTATAAATATCTTCAATCAGACGGATACCTCCTGTATAGCCTGCATAGAAATCATCCAGTACCACTTTATCCTGCACCGGCCATGCAATATTTAAGTAATTTCCTTTCAGGCTTTCAGTAAGCTCCTTTTCATAATAGCTTCCAAGAATCAACGGATAACCGTGATAGTCATGCTCCTTAATCTGTTCATGGATCTTATAGCTGTCTGTTTCAAATATGACATCTGCCTGTAGGTTAAAGTTCAGCTTTTTGAATTCTTCTATAATTGCCTCACGGTACTGTTTTGGCGTATCATCCACGATAAACTGTTTTGCAGGCACAAGCCCCAGATCATTAGCTAAAAACTTTGTAATACCGAGGGCATACTGCGCATCCGCAACAACGGAAAACTGCTTATTGATAACACGGTTTTCAAGAAAAAGGTCTGCGTATCTTTCAATCAGATAGTAATAATAATTCTCATGCTCATTGATGACGCTTTCCACCTTTTCCTCATCCACTCCTGCAAACTTAGAAACCTCACGCAGAAACTTACCTGTCTCAAATGCACCAATGGGAAGTGTCGGGAGATGAAGCCATGGAAGTCCCAGTTTTTTCTCCATTTTCTTCATATTTCCAACAGAAACCCATGGGGAAACCAAAAGGTTAAACTCTGCCTTGGGGATTTTATTGATTTGATCAATTCCCCTGTTATATCCAAAAATCGTGTTTGGTGTAAGCCCAATTTCCGCAAGCAGTTTCTCAAGTTCCCTGATATTTCCAAGCCAAAATAAATCCTGATAAGGAACGTCCGCCCAGATATTGACCAGACCCTTTTCCTTTTCTTCTGACTTTTCCAAATACTGATCTATAATGGCATCAATCACCTGCTCATGTCCGATATAGTTATTTCCCTTAAATCCTGCTGTAGATGCGTAGATAACAGGCTTATCTGCATCTTCAAACCTGCTGACCACTTCCCCCGTATCATCACCTACAATTTCAGGGATACAGCCTGTCATCACCACATATAAATCTGCATCAATCACTTTTAAGGCATTTTCAATCGTTGTTTCCAGTTTTTTTGTGCCACCGAATACAACATCCTTCTCATTAATACTGGTACATGGAAAAATATTAGGCGAGAAATATCCGGAACTTCCAGTAGAATCCGAAAGTTTCTGCGCACATCCCGGTCCCGAATGCAGCACTGGAATTGCCCTTGTGATTGCCTGCACAGTCTGCATTGCACCAAGAGCACATTTATATCTTTGCTTATCCAACAACTTTGCCATCTTCCTTTAAGCCTCCCTCTAAAAATTCATCTACATTCTGCTGATACCACCAGTCTGTATAAGGAAGTTTCACTCTTCTGGCAAGATTCTTTTCAAAACTCCTGTTACGAATGGTGTCAAGAATCGTGCGGGCAAATTCAAGTGTATGTCTATAACCAAAGATCATGTATTCATCCGCCACGTAAACCGCCGGAGTTCCATTTTTGATTGCCCAGACCGTAGAACCCGGATGTCTGGAAAGGTATAAATCAGGCTGGTACTTATGTAAAATGTTCATAACTTCAAAGTTCTGCTGGTCGGCAACACTTGCCTCAAAATCTATGTCATTATCTAACAGATACTTCATAGAAGGTGGAACATCCCCATTCTCGTACTTCTTATCATAATGCCATGCAAGCGCCCACACAACCTCTATGCCAAGTTCATTCAGAACCCTTGAAACCTCAAAAGTATATCCCGGTCCCATGCCGATTACCGCCCGCAGTCCTTTCAGTTCTTTCTTGATTTCCTCAATCTGTGGCAGGTAGATTGCTCTCTGCTCCTCAATATATTTCTCTATTTTTTCACTTCGGTCTGTCACCTTACCAATCTCACGCAGCCATGTTTCAAAACCCACAATGCCACACTGGTTGATGCTTCTCACATAAGGCACGCCATATTTTTCCTCCAGTGCATTTCCCAGATAATTCCCCAGCGTACCGCAGATACAGGTAGTTGCAAGGGATTCCGAAATGTGCGACAGTTCCTCCACCGTAGAGTTACAATAAAGGAAAACCGGCTCCAAATCAAATTCCCTAAACATCTCCATAATTTCTGGTCTTGCACTCTCATAAAAATTTTTGAAATTAATGGTGTTCCTCTTCTCCTTCGGTGGCTGCACAATCGAGCTCAACACCGCATGGTCGGCAATGTCAAATCCAGTTGCCCATATGCGGGACTTAAATCCCTCACAATGAACTGCCACAACCGGAACATCAATCTCATCCCTGACTTCATCTACCACACTGTCTATATCCTCACCAATAATTCCGGTTGCACAGGAACTGGTGACAAAAATTGCTTTTGGTGAATACCTTTTATTGACTTCCAGTATAATCTTACGCAAAGATTCCGTAGAACCAAATATGGTATCCTTTTCATTCATATCTGTGCCAACATAAACCGTATCATTGGTGACACCACGTTTCTTTGCCATAACTTTATCCAGATAATATGCTCCTGCACTTGCCACAGAACATCCTGCCGGCCCATGATGAATGATTGCTACATCTCGAATCGCAGATAACTGTCCCAATGCACAGCTTGAAAGGCAGGTGCTGGACTGTGAAAAGCATCGTGAACATCCTTTTAATGTTCCACACTCACTTTGCGATGCCAAATCGCTTAGCGAACCAATGTAGCCTGTGATAGAGCCAATCCTGTTTTCTCTTGTCGCTACATTAGAACTTTCTAAATTTATTGCCATAGTCTACCTCCATTCTCCTAGTGTAATGTATCATTGCACTAAACTAAAAATTCTTCATTGAACAAGTTGGTGGACAGATAACGGAGCCCTGTATCTGGCAGCACTGCCACAATTGTTTTGCCCTCATTTTCCGGTCTTTTTGCAAGCTCTGCCGCTACATGGATCGCAGCGCCAGAGGATGCTCCAACTAAAATACCATCTGTTTTTGCAGCCTCTCTTGCTGCTGCATATGCCTGATTCGTATGTACCTCGTACCAGTCATCGTATACTTTTCTGTCCAGATTTGCAGGAATAAAACGCTCCTCTACATTTTCAAAAGGATGCACACCTGTAATTTCCTCCTGATCCGGACGTTCCGGACTCTGGAATGAATCCTCCGTTGGTTGTATTCCTACAACCCTGATATCCGGATTTTGAGATTTCAGATAATTTCCTGCGCCGGAAAGTGTGCCGCCTGTTCCCACATTTGCGACAAAAATATCCACTTTTCCATCCGTATCCTGCCAGATCTCAGGTCCGGTCGTTTGAAAATGTACATTGGGATTTGCGGCATTTCTCGTCTGGTCGGCAAACCAGATATTCTCCTCATCTTTCACTGTTCTTTCCAATGCCTTTACACATTCTACAAAATCAGGTCCGTATTTCTCCATGCTTTCCACAATTTCAGGCACTTCAGAGAGTTTGACAGTTTCACCGCCAAATGCATGTATCACCTGATAGCGTTCCTGACTGACCTGATCCTGAATGTAAACACGGAATTTATATCCTTTTGCCGCCGCAATCGCAGCAAGCCCGATTCCGGTATTACCGCTGGTGAGCTCTATTATCGTATCGCCCTTTTTTAATTCACCGGATCTCTCGGCTTCCTCAATCATATTAAGGGCTATTCTATCCTTGACACTCTGATTCGGATTATAGTATTCCAGCTTCACAAGAATTTTTGCCTTTAGATCGTGCTTTTTCTCGAAATTTTTCAGTTCCAATAAGGGCGTTCTGCCCACAAGCTCCGTAATTGATTCATAAATCTTTGCCATATTTATTGACCTCCATCTTAAATGTGATAATCATCCGCTGAGTCCATCAGACCGAACTCAAGAAGGATTTCTTCCAGCCGCTCCTGTGTCATCGGTGTAGGAATATCAAACTTGGTATTGTTAATCACTGCCTCTGCCAGATTTCGGTATTCCTGCGCCTGACTGGAATCCGGCTTATATTCAATCACTGTTTTTTTGTTGATTTCTGCTCTCTGTACAATATTGTCACGAGGGACAAAATAAAGAAGCTGCGTACCAAGTTCCTTAGAAAAAGCACGTAAAAGGTCTAACTCCCTGTCTACATTTCTGCTGTTGCAGATAATGCCACCAAGCCTAACGCCGCCAGTCTTGGCATACCGCTTAATTCCTTTTGCAATATTATTGGCTGCATATAATGCCATCATCTCACCACTGGCAACAATATAGATTTCCTTTGCCTTTCCTTCCCGAATTGGCATTGCAAAGCCTCCGCAGACTACATCACCTAACACGTCATAAAATACATAATCCAAGTCCTCTGTATATGCACCAAGATTCTCAAGCATGTTGATAGACGTGATAATACCTCGTCCTGCACAGCCTACGCCCGGTTCCGGTCCGCCGGATTCCACACATCTTGTTCCGCCATATCCCTCTCTCATAATTCTGTCAAGTTCAATATCCTCGCCCTCATCCCTGATTGTATCCAAAACCGTCTTCTGTGCCAGACCACCAAGGAGAAGTCTTGTAGAATCCGCCTTTGGATCACAGCCTACCACCATTACCTTTTTTCCATGCTCTACCAGCCCTGCTGTCAGGTTCTGTGTTGTGGTTGATTTTCCAATACCACCCTTTCCATAGATTGCAATTTGTCTTAACTCTGCCATTGTTTCCAATTCCTTTCTCAAAATAAATTTTGTAACTGTTGATATGTGATTAGCTTGTCAATCGAGTCTTCAATCATGCCCGGTAACTCCATCGGTACAATGCCTGACTGCTCCATAGCATTTTCTGCACCCATCCCTATCCTGCTGACTACTATGTATCTGCAGTCTTTTAATTTATTGATATTGCTGCGGAGAGCATGATCATTATGATTTCCCCCACTGCATACCGGTGTAACGGTTCTTATTTCGAGTAATTTGTGTTTACCTTCCTCTGTTACTTCATATATATAGAAAGTATCTGCCCTGCCAAAATGTTGGTTTATGGCAATTCCATCACTGGATGCTACAGCCACTTTATATACATCCGTTTCCAGTTGTCCCTTTGCCAGATTATCCATGCGAAAATGTTTCCTTTACATTTAATCTCCTCTGGTAAATCTGATCCCCATACTCCGATTTCCCTGGAACTCCGACCGCATCGGCCCGACAATGCTGGCAATGTCTAAATACATCTATATATTTACAAGCCGCTGTCCTTGCCTCATCAATCTGCGAACAGACAGGAGCTTTCTGGTCAGCCAGTTCATACTGTGGAATCAAGGGAATAATATTATAAATGCTTGCACCTGCCTCTTTTACGGTTTTTGCAATTTCTTCTATATGCCCACCATTAATCTCTGGAACAAGTACCGTATTTATCTTTATTGTGATACCAGCAGCCGCAACTTTTTTGATACCTTTTAACTGATTTTCTATGAGAATTTCTGCCCCTTCTATGCCTTCATATTTTCTTCCATGATAAATAATGTATTTATTCAGCTTTGCGAGGATCTCAGGTTTTACCGCATTCACTGTAACCGTCAGGGAGTCAATTCCTATATCAATCACTTCATCCGCCTTTTCATACAAGAGCAGCCCGTTTGTGCTCATACATTTGATGAGCTTCGGGAATTTTTCTTTCACCTTCCGGAAAGTCTCCAAGGCATAATCCGTAGCAAGTGTATCTCCCTGTCCTGCAATGCCGGCAACTGTGATTTCCGGACAGATGGATAAAGCTTTTTCCAGAACTTCCAGACTTTCATCAGGCGTTATCACTTTCGAGGTCACTCCCGGCCGTTCTTCCACATCATTGATTACCCTGTCACAAAAACGGCAGGCAATGTTACATCCCGGACTAACCGGAAGATGAATCCGTCCCACATTATTTTTATGACCACCAAAACACGGATGTGAGTTTTGCAAGTCCTGATATGTATTGCTCATACTACACCTTCTTTCACTATAAAATATGCAACGATTCAGAACAGGAAATATTATGCAAAATATAGTATGTCATGGTTTACTCTGAATCCAAACCGTTACTGAATGATACTGGGTGGATTCGAACCGCCAACTTCAGTTTTGCAAACCTATGCCATTCCAACGGCTACAGTATCCTGATTAATGTACTACGACATAAAAAACCCAGAGGCCTGTTAATCTTTTTAACAAAACCTCTGGTTTTCCAGTCAGTCTTTTATTCTGTGTTTTTCAGTTTTATCTATTTGGACAATTTTACCATCCTGAATAATAAGTGTGATACTTCCATATTTCATATCACTTAACAGTTCTTCAAGAGTACCTAAATGCGAACTATCCAAAACTTGCTTACTTTCTGTTTCTTTCATTCACATCTGCCTCCAATCCGGACAAAATCTGTCTGCTTAATTATTGTTGAATAATGGAGTAGACAAATATCTGTCTCCAGAGTCAGGAAGTAATGCTACAATCGTCTTTCCTTTATTTTCCGGTCTGCTTGCAAGAATCCCTGCTGCCTTAAGCGCTGCGCCAGAAGATATCCCCACAAGAATCCCTTCGCTGACTGCAAATGCCTTACCCTCTGCAAATGCATCATCATTCTCAATAGTAATAATCTCATCATACACATTTGTGTTGAGCACTTCCGGAACAAAGCCTGCTCCGATCCCCTGAATCTTATGCGCTCCCGGAGTTCCCTTTGACAATACAGGACTTCCGGCAGGCTCAACTGCCACGATTTTCACATTCGGATTCTTTTCTTTTAAGTATTCCCCAACACCTGTGATGGTTCCACCAGTTCCTACACCAGCAACAAAAATATCAACCTTGCCTTCTGTCTGCTCCCAGATTTCCGGTCCGGTCGTAGCCTTATGCACTGCCGGATTTGCCGGATTCACAAACTGCCCTAAAATAACTGCTCCGTCAATTTCTTTAGAAAGTTCTTCTGCCTTGGCAATGGCTCCCTTCATTCCTTTGGCTCCCTCTGTGAGTACCAGCTCTGCACCATACGCTTTTAAAAGATTTCTTCTTTCAACGCTCATGGTATCCGGCAGTGTCAGAATTGCCCTATATCCCTTTGCCGCTGCAACTGCGGCAAGACCGATTCCGGTATTTCCACTTGTAGGCTCAATAATGGTTGCCCCTTCTTTTAACATGCCTTTCTTTTCCGCATCTTCAATCATTGCTAATGCAATACGGTCTTTTACGGAACCTGCTGGATTAAGATATTCCAGTTTTGCAAGAATAGTGACATCTGTTATGCCCACTTTCTTTGCATACCCATTCAGTTTCAGAATCGGGGTTCCTCCGATTAACTCCAGTGCACTTTCTTTGATTTGACTCATAATGATTACCTCCATATCATTTAATATTTGTTTGGCAGCTCTGCTGTCACCTTTTATCAATTTCATAAAAAAACAGCTGTCATATGCTTATGACAACTGCTGGCTTTGCACTTAGTAAGCCAGATATATCACGCATGTGAAAAGCAAACCATATTCATATATACAGTCTGACAGCAACAGCAACACATATCTTTTCTACTTTTATTCACTACTACATCTTTTGCTTTCATATGATCTGCTCCTTTCTTGATTCCTATTTACTTAATAGGTTTTATAGGTTTTTATTTTATGTTTCACATTATACTTTTACAGCTTTCTCTTGTCAACAGATTTTTCAGCTTAAGTTAATAGATTATTCCTTTTACATATGATAGATATTTCCTATATTAAATCTTTCCATACAAATGCTTCCTGTATTCCTTTTATCATTTTCGGATCACTCATTTTTGTATTATCATTCCCATTTTATAAATTTGCAAAATCCAAAAACAGTAACCGCATTTTTTCTTCTGTTTCAAAAAATTCATTTTTATGATTCGTGCCTGTGTACATCTGTTTCCCATCCTGATAGGCAAGCAGCGTATTCATGGGAAGCGGTTCCCATCTATGGTGATCCAATGGTGTTGTAGATATTACAACTGCCTCTCCTTTCTGACAACGGTATAAACTGTTTTTATAATTGGTATGCACATACATCAGTTCACCGTCAAATAAAAGGAGATTTACCTTATTTTCCGGTGTAATCTCACAGAGAATTTCATCTATCAGCCCAAATCTCTCCTGTCGTGATAGTTCTTTTTTCTTTTCTATCTCTATATTCATCCGGCTGACAATGTATGCCAGAATCCTCTCACTGTCCGTTTGTCCCTGTTGGCAATGTACAAAAGGATTGAGCAAATCGCAGTCAAAAATTGTCCCATTATGCGCCAGTGTCCATGTCCTGTCACTGTTATCCCGCATGACAAAAGGATGTGTATTTTCGTAATTGAGATTACCTCTTGTGGCAAGCCTTATATGTGCAATCATTTTATCCTCTTCCACTTTAAATTGTAACCTCTGTCTCAGATAATTACTTTTATGTGAAGCTTCTGGCTGTTTTTCCAAAGATACTGCATTCCCATAAAAAAATGCCATTCCCCATCCGTTGGGATGTTCAATACCGTGTGAGAAAAATTTCAAAAGAAGCTCATTTAATTCCAGCTTGCCATGGGAGGTTACGCCAAACAATTCACACATTTATTTCCCCTGCCTTTCCTTTACAAGTTCCAGTCCTTTTTTTACATATCCATCTCCAAATTGTTTCCTGATTCTCCACGCATACCTGTTATCTGCATCTGTAAATTTTTCATATTCAAACTGCAGGATTTCATCCACATCTAATGAAATCCCACTATAGAAGTCTTTCATCATATCAATTACTTTTAAGGCCGCATGGGCTACAGATTCTATTTCTCCATCTGGTGTCAATATATTGACTGTCTTTAAATCATATCGGGCGGCATTCTTAAAATTCTGCACTGCCTGAATCTGATCCTTTTCGCTGAATGGCTGACCTGGAGTTGCAGCAAGCCAAACCATTAAAAGCTGTGCAAAGATAATATCCATTTCCTCCACACCGGCACTTACAAGAGGATTTAAATCAAACATGCGCAGCTCTATATGATTGACACCATTTCGGCACAACGACTCTAAGTTATTTTCTCCTGCCGGTTTCAACCGTATTGGATAATACAGTTCAGAAGCTGCCTTCAATAACCCCATATCCACATATTTTCGGATACTGTCTGCATATGCGGAAATATTATGATAATCCAGAATAGGAGCAAACTCGTTCCAATATCCCATTTCGCCACATCTGACTGATGCCATTCCCGTAAACACATCCTGATTGTAAATGCCTTTCTCTACAAACGAGCTGTCCAAAAGAGGACTTGCCGCAGTTACTGCTACAAGCAGCCAGCCATATGCAGCCATTCTCTGTGCAAGTTCCAGATAAAACCTGTTTTTGTATTCCTGATAATCCGTCTCCTTTTGATATTTGAAATCAGCTTCCAGCAGTTTCTCAGAAAAGGAATAATTTACATGGATGCCGGAAAATGTCATTTTATACCGCCCATATTTTGCAGACAAATATTCCCTATATGCAGTTTTTGATACCTCGATGCCTCCAAAAACCGCAACAGGTATGTCACTTTCATTCTCAATGTAAGGAGGATTGGAAAACGGCCACAGGTATTCTCTTTCCGGCAGGCTTTCTAATCTTTCATAAATACGCCTGTTGTGAAATTCCAGCTCTTCAATTGCTTCTTTCGCACTGGTATGTACCGATGTGTTAATTTCCGTTTGATTTTCACAGAAATCCTTTACAATGTGCGTATCATCCGTAAATGGATGGGGGGAGTGGGATAACGTGCCGTCTTTTTTTATCCTTAAGCTTTCCTTCTCCAATCCAAAATTTCCTTCTAAAATACTTTTTTTCACATCATGATTTTCTATATGTAACATTGCATATCTGCCTCTCTATTCTTGTATTGCTTTTCTTATTCTTTCCAATGCTTCTGACAGCACACTCCGGGGACATGCGACATTGATTCTCTGAAAACCTCTCCCGCACTCTCCAAATATTTTTCCGCTGTCGAGCCACAACTTTGCTTTGTGTATCATGAGATATTCCAGTTCGTCCACGCTAAACCCTGTTCCCCTGAAATCAAGCCAGACAAGATAGGTTCCCTCATGTTTGATCATGCGTACACCATGCAGTTTTTTTGCCACATAGCTTTTTGTAAACTCTATGTTCTCTGCAACATAGGAAAGCATTGCTTGATACCACTCTTCCCCCTGGCTGTATGCCGCTTCACACGCCACCAATCCCATAACACCAAGCTGGCTTGTGCCTGCCGCATCCAGTTCTTTACGAAACTTGTGCTTTAAATCACGGTTCGGGATAAAAATGTTTGACATCATCATACTGGCAAGGTTAAAGGTCTTGCTTGGTGAGGTACAGATAATGCTTATATCCTCATATTCTTTTTTTAAATTTGCAAAGACAAAATGTTTTCCCTTAAATACAAAATCCTGATGGATTTCATCACTGACCACGATGACATGATGCTTCACACATATATCACCCAGCCTTGTCAGTTCTTCCCTTGTCCAGACTCTTCCCACCGGATTGTGGGGGCTGCACAGGAAAAACAGCTTAATCTGTTCCTCGATAATCTTTTTTTCAAAATCATCAAAATCTATATGGTAACGATTGTCCTCCCCCAGATATAACGTGTTGCTGACCACTTTTCTCCCATTGTCTTCTATCACTTCTGAAAATGGGTAATATACCGGTAATTGGATCAGCACGCCATCTCCCGGTTTTGTATATGCCTTTACTGCCATTGCCAGCGCAAATACAACCCCTGGTGTTTTTACCAGCCATTTTTCCTGTACCTCCCAGTCATGGTGTTTCTTCATCCACTCCCTTACAATCTCAAAATATGGTGTCTGAACTTCACTGTATCCAAAGATTCCATGTCTTGCCCGCTCTACAAGTGCATCCTCAATATAAGAAGAAGTTTCAAAATCCATATCCGCCACCCACAGTGGCAGCACATCCTCCGGCATTCCACGCCTTTTTGCAAAATCATATTTCAGGCTTCTTGTACCTCTTCTATTTATTATTCTGTTAAAATCAAGATTTCTTTCAGCCATATAATTCACCTTCTATTTCACGAAAAACTTTATCCAGTTCATCCAACAAGTCTTTTACATCCTCAATTCCAACAGAAAGCCTGAGTGTGCTTTCAGTAATCCCATTTCTTTCCCGTATTTCTTTTGGCACATCTGCATGTGTCTGTGTTGTCGGATAAGTAATCAGCGTTTCTACACCTCCAAGACTTTCTGCAAACTTAATCATACGGACTTTCTCTAAAATCGCCAATGCAAATTCCCTGCTTTCAAGTTGGAATGTAAGCATCGCTCCAAATCCCCTTGCCTGCTTTTTCATAATTTCATATCCCGGATGCGTGGGAAGTCCCGGATAGATAACTTTCGTCACTGCATTTTGTTCCTTTAACCAATTTGCAATGGTTATCGCATTTTGCTGTGATTTCTCCATACGGATTCCAAGCGTCTTGATTCCACGGAGAATAAGCCAGCTGTCAAACGGTGCAAGCCCTGATCCTGTCGTCTTGATTAAAAACCGGAACTTCTCACTGATATCTTCCCTGTTTGTAACCAGAAAACCAGCCAGCGTATCATTATGTCCACCAAGATATTTCGTCCCGCTATGTACAACAATATCTGCACCTAAATCTAATGGATTCTGAAAATATGGTGAAAGGAAAGTATTGTCAACAATCAAAAGCAAATTATGCTTTTTTGCTATTTCCCCAAGCGTCTCTATATCTGTCACATTCATCATGGGATTGGTGGGAGTCTCAATGTAAATCGCCTTTGTATTTTCACTAATATAACTCTCAACATTTTCTTTATAACAGTCAATACTTGAGAATGTAATTCCGTTTTTTTCTGATACATTATGAAAAAGCCTTATGCTTCCTCCATAAAGGTCTGCATCCACAATCAAATGGTCCCCCGGATGAAACAGCTCCATCATCAAAGTAACTGCGGCCATCCCTGTTGAAAATGCCAATGCATCTAATCCATTTTCCAGCGTTGCCACCACCTTTTCCAAGTGCTCCCTTGTAGGGTTCTGCAACCTGCTGTAATCATAACCTGTACTTTTACCCACACCTAAATGTGCATAGGTTGCTGTCTGGTAAATGGGATAACTGACCGC
>JAIDHZ010000363.1 GCA_029052995.1 Lachnospiraceae bacterium
ATAATGTTTCTCTTTCTCTTTTTATTGTGATTCCTTAATCTTTAGTATTGCTTTATATGCAGCCATCTGTTGTGCATTTTTCTTGGATGTACCTTCTCCCTTTGCAATTCTAATGCCATCCACTAATGCTTCCGTCACAAAAGTCTTATTATGGTCCGGTCCTTTTTCCTCCAACAATTCATAGGTTACAATTCCTTTGCCATCTTTTTGCACCATTTCCTGTAACGTGGTCTTTGCATCATAAAATAACTGCTTATTTTCAAGGTCTGTCATTAAAAATGTATAAACATATTTTTTCGCAGCATCCATTCCTCCATCCAGATAGACTGCCCCTAACACAGACTCAAACAAATCACATAAAATAGAACTTCTCATGCGTCCACCGGTCTGTTCTTCACCCCTTGACAACAGCACATAATCCCCGAAATGCAGCATTTTAGAAACAGAAGACAATGTATATTCACAGACTATGGAAGCCCTTAATTTTGTGAGCTTTCCCTCCGGCATATCTGCGTAATGTTCAAACAGATACTCACTGGATATCAGTTCAAGCACGGCATCGCCCAAAAATTCCAGACGTTCATAGCTTTCCATTCCCTTTAGCTTCATCTCGTTTATAAAAGAACTGTGGCTCATGGCCTGCTTGATTAACATCTTATCATTAAACTCATATTGAATATTTTTTTCAATTTCCTTTTCATTAAAGTTTAACATGCTTCTCCTATCCCTTTACCCCATCTATTCTGCTGTTTCTGACAATAAGTATTCCTTAATCTTATTATTAATTTCCTGTTTTTTAAATGTCTCAACCTGGAACAAAGCATTTTTCACTTCTTTATTAGTGGCGCTTCCATGAATTTTAACTACAAGACCATTTAATCCAAGCAATGGTGCACCACCATATTCTGTGGCATCAAATGTCTTTAAAGTCTTTTTAAGCTGCGGTTTTACCATTGCCGCTCCAATTGTGGAAACCGGAGTTGAAGTCATTGCTTCTTTTATTGAAGCCATCAGCATAGATGCCAGCCCTTCTGAAAGCTTTAACATGACATTGCCCACAAAGGCCTCGGTCACAACAACATCGGCAGCCCCATATGGAAAATCCCTTGCTTCTATACTTCCGATAAAGTTAATGTCCTTACATTCCTTCAACAATGGAAACGTTTCTTTTACCAAAGCATTTCCTTTTTCCTCTTCCGCTCCAATATTTACAATGGCAACCCTTGGATTTTTTACACCAATTACATGTTCCATATATATGGAACCCATTTGGGCAAATTGCACTAAATGAGAAGCTCTTGCATCTACATTTGCACCGCAGTCAATCAGTAAAGAAACACCGTTTTTGTTAGGCACAAGCGGCGCAAGCGGTGCCCGCTCAATTCCCTTCATACGTCCAACTAAAACCTGTCCGCCAACTAAAATTGCACCTGAATTTCCAGGGGATACAAAACCGTCAGCCTTCCCCTCTTTTACCATTTTAAGCCCTATAACCATGGAAGAATTTTTCATGGTACGAATGGCATTTACAGGTGCATCGTGACATGTAATGACATCCGGTGCGTCCACAATTTCTATCTTTTCCTTCGCATATTCATACTTCCCAAGCTCTTCTTCAAGCACTTTTTGCGGTCCGACAATGTATACAAATAAATCCTCTTTCTCTTTTACTGCATTTACTGCTCCAAACACCATTTCACCCGGTGAATGGTCCCCTCCCATAGCATCAAGTACCACTTTTGTTACTACCGACATTAATTATTCCTCCATTTTAATCCTTTTAAAAATAATATAACTCACATATTATAAATTTTTCTCCGGCCCATAAATTTGAAAGGCATATATTCACATGTAAGCCGTCAAAATTCAACCGCCAAGTGTTCATACTATACCATAAAATGGTTAAAATGGCAAATCAAACAAAATTATAACAGCTCTGAAAGGTAAATTCTTTTTTTTGCCTGCTAAATTTCTTGAAAGTGTCTGTTGAATAGTGTATACT
>JAIDHZ010000364.1 GCA_029052995.1 Lachnospiraceae bacterium
TGCGCTTTATATCTATCTTATTAAATTATATGGTTTCAACTAAAAAAGGTCAAGTATTTTGTTGCATTTACCTGTGATTTCATATTACAATACTAAACGAAAGCATGAAAACAGAAAGGATTAAATCATGTCACAATTACCAGGGGTCACAAGTGCAAGAAAAAAAGATGGAACCATATATTACAGGTCTTCCATAACACTGTCTGGCAGGCATTTAAGCCTTGGAAGCTTTTCTGATGCAGAAAATGCAGGAAATGCTTATAAAGAAGCCTGCCGGATTATTAAAAAAAACTCATATCGGTTAGAAGACTACAATGATACTTTTGCCCTTTCTTTTGAAAAGTTTATTGTTTTAATGAATTATCGTAATTGTGGCATTTATTTTAAAACTCCAATTTATCTACATCACGAATATTTTTACTATTATCTTTCACCTGATAAATATCTGATTTTCGACCGCGAGGATCTGTTTTTTTATGCAGAACATAAGATTCAAACCCGTGGTGGTTATTATTTTATTTACAACTACGGAAGCCAATACAGTATACTATCACGCTATGGCATCAAAAGCTATGCCAAATGTGGCATCGACTACATTTTTATAAACCAGAACAAATACGATTTTCGCTACGAGAATATAAAAGTCATTAATGAATATATGGGTGTAACCGAGGTTAGAAATAATGAAACAACATATTATGAATGCAAAATTCACATTCGGGGCAATAATCTTGTAGGCCGCTACAATGATAAGATTACCGCTGCCATTGCATACAACAAAGCAGTAGATACACTGGCAGCAAATGGAATCCATAAACAATACATTAAAAACTACATCACACAGTATAACAGTAAAACCTACCACGAAAAATATGCTTCCATCTCAATCTCTAAAAGAATTACCAGATACACAAGCAAAGATTTCTTGAAAGAGTCAAGCCATTGTGATAAAATAAGTACTGACTCAAACAAATGATCGCGGCTGCAAAGCCGAAAGGCTGCAGGTGAGGAAAGTCCGGGCTTCACAGGGCAGGGTGCCGGATAACGTCCGGTGGAGGCGACTCCCAGGCTAGTGCAACAGAAATATACCGCCGCATAATGCGGTAAGGGTGGAAAGGCGAGGTAAGAGCTCACCGCTGTGCTGGTAACAGGACAGGCTCTGTAAACCCCACTCGAAGCAAGACCGAACAGAGAGCAATGTGGCTGCCCGTCACGTTCTCGGGTAGGTCGCTTGAACCTGTTGGCAACAACAGGTCTAGATAGATGATCATTCACGACATAACCCGGCTTATCGTTTGAGTCCCCTTAAGTAAAAAATGGAACTGTCGCACGAATGCAGCAGTTCCATTTTTTACCTGACCTGATTCAAAAAAATTTTTCTCTCCTGCCAGCAGAGACAATAATCAATCAAACTAATTGATGTATTAGGATATTTGTCAAGTAGTTCATCCCTTGAATATGCTTTAGAACAGGTCTCTGCCATAATAATACGAATCTCCCAGATGATATCCTGTCTTGAACGCTCATCTAACAACGAAAATATGTACTTACTCTTGTACGGCAAATGCTCATAAATATCCTTTACCATAACATCTACCGAAGCATTATGATTTCTGTAATCATCAATCAACTCAAACACCTGATATTTCTCGTCATCAGGAATTCCTGCATGCCTTGCAATCAATTTCGAACAAATCACCCAGGCTTCAGAATCCTTGTAACCAAATTTGTCAATTTTATAATTATCAAAAGTATCCAACAACATCTGGAAATGATGCCGCAGCTGATATTGTGGTAAATCTTCACAATAATCTGTCAATTCATCATGAATTCCGGTATCCTTCTGCCAATAAATCAGAGCGTACACCCAATATACCAGATAACAAATCATAATGTCCTCATCACCGTATTTCTTGTTTGTAAAAGAAAAAGCTGATTTAAGTTTAGCGCCTAAACTTTTAAAGTCTGCCTCGCTTAAAGCCATATCACTTAATACTCTGATTTCCGGTATCTTTTGTTCAAAATATTCTTTCATATGTGGAAGATCAAATTTTTGTCCTGATACAGTCATAAAGCAGCCACCCCCTTTTGTAAGAACAGTAACCATTCTATTTGTAAAATGCGGTCTAAAAGCATCCTTTATTTTATAGGTACAGTATACCACATTTCACATTATTTGTCACTATATTGCACAAAAATCAATCTTAATTTTGTATTTTCTAAGCAATTTAAACAATAAATTTATACCGGAAAACAACTTCCTCCCACAAATTCACGCAAAATACTATTATTAGGAACATTCTCTGAACTTACTCCAAGGAAATAATCTAAAAATTTCAAAAGGCGTTTAGCCTCCTGATACTCCTTTGACTCCCGTGGAATTGAGAACAATAATGGTTCTGCATACGGCTTAATTACACAGAGTTCATGAATCAATGCCGAGTTAAACATCGCATCCGCTTCCTCTTGATAAGGAAAAATATTTTCTTCCTCTCCACGTCTTACGGAATCCCACATGGAAATAGTCTTTTGTGCAGTATTACCTCTCGTTCTGGCATCTCTGACAATTCTTCGAATTAGTCTTCCATCTGTGGTTGCAATCCGGTTATGCTCATCCACATTTAATTGGGTCAATGCACTAATATAGATTTTGAATTTACTTTCATCAGGCAGTTTTTCAGTCATTTTGGGATTCAGACCATGGATTCCCTCAATAACCAGAACATCATTCTCTGCAAGTTTCATAGTATTTCCTTTATATTCTCTTTTACCAATAAGAAAATTAAAGGTCGGCATCTGGATTTCTTCACCGGATAACAATTTTTTTATATCCTCATTAAACTGCTTAATATCCATCGCTTCTATGCATTCAAAATTATAGTTTCCATTTTCATCTTTTGGGGTTTTTTCTCTATCTACAAAATAATTATCCAATGCAATGGGATGAGGAACCATGCCAATCGCCCTGAGCTGAATACATAATCGATGGGAAAACGAGGTCTTACCGGAAGAGCTTGGCCCCGCAATCAGAATGACCTTCTTGGCTTCCTGTTTTATTCTTCCTGCAATCTCTGCAATATTTTTCTCTTGCAGAGCTTCCTGTACTAACATCAGATCATTCATGCCACCCTGTGCAATAATGTCATTAAGTGCTCCTACCGTATCTACATTTAACATAACTGACCAGTCATCAGACTGCTTCATAACCGAATAGAGCTTATGCTGCGGTGCAAACTCCGGCACAACTCTTGGGTTTTTCTTTACCGGCATCTGCAACGCAAATCCCTGCTCATAAGTATGTAAGGAAAAATATGGAAGATATCCTGTAGAAGGAACCATAAATCCATAATAGTAGTCCTCAAAATCATCCAATCTGTATACATTTGCATTGGAGGCTCTCCGATAGCGAAACAACTGGACTTTATCTGCTCTGCCCTGAGCTTGAAAGCGTTTTAACAGCTCATGTGAATTATATGTATATTTTTCAATTGGTAAATCTGCTTTGTAAAGCGCCCTCATTTTCTCCTCTACTTCTTTTAAAAGTTCTGTAGAAACACTGACACCCTTGCTGTCCAATTCACAGTAAAATCCCCTGCTAAGAGAAAACAGCACCCGTATTCTGCCGGTTGTATTTTTCGTCTTTAAAACCTCTCGAAAGGCTTTCATCATCATTAAAATCATGCTTCGCTTGTATGTATCAAGCCCTATTTTCTCTGCTGTTGTCACGAATTCAATTACTGCATGTTCTTCCACAGTCCTGCTTAGCTCACAGAGACGTCCATTGCAATATGCAAGTACAATATCGCCTTTTTCCTGATTACCATAATCTTTGGCAAGCTGCTCTAAACAAATACCTTCTTTTACTTCATACTTTTTTTCTGTAGTATCCTTTTCCCTAATCGTAACTGTAAGCATTGTTACTCCTCCTGACTTTTATATAATATCAATCGGACACCCTGTATCCACCGGAATAATTTCTACATTCTCATTTTTCAGTTTTTCCTTCAAATATTTCGTAATAAAATCAATAAAGATATGCTCTAATCCATAATGGGTTGCATCAATCACCGTCACTCCCATATCCATTGCATCTATCCCTTCATGATGCCCAAAATCTCCTGTCAGATAAAGAGAATATCCTTCCTTCTTAACTGTTTTCAGTTCACTTTTTCCAGAGCCTGGCAACACCGCAATGTCATGATAAATACGTTCCCTATCTTCTTTTTTCTGATACAGCATGACAAAGGATAAATTAAACCTCTCCTTCACGTACTCTGCTACCTGCCTTGCTGTCATAGGACTCGGAAGCCTTCCGAATCTGCCAAGACCTTCATGTTCCTCTGCTTCTATGGTCATCGGCTTTACATCTGACAGGTCTAAGTACTGCTCACTAGCTGCAAGTTCTGCCATCCCTCCTACGATATCATAATTGGTATGCATCGCATAACAGCAAATTCCCTGCTCTGCCAAAGTCAGTACCTTTTTAGCTGTAAAATGATCTTCATTTACCTGCTTTATTGGTGAAAAAAGCACAGGATGATGTGTAATAAGCATATCTGCATTACAGTCTGCTGCCATTTTCACCACAGACTCTGTCGCATCTAATGCAATCAAAATCCTATGAATTTCTTTTTCGCTTCTTCCCACTAGCAAACCCACATTATCCCATTCACAGGCATATTTTTTCGGTGAAAGTGTTTCCAAGTATTCAATAATCTCACTGCATTTCATCCTGTTCCTCCTTATAATACTGCCGTGCCAGCTCATTCATACTCCTCTGAACTCTCACCTGCTGCCATCGTGCCATCGTACTATCATGAACCAGATTTTTCCCTACTGCCGCATTCACCTGATTAATAATTTTATCCAATGCTTCCTTTTCTTTATTCAGATAGGAATACAGAATCTCATCCCTGCACTCTAAGTTCACTTTTCCATATAAAAGTTCAACCTCATTATAAGCATTTTCTTCCTGTCCCGGCAATGCTTTTATAACTGTATAATATTTTCCATTCTCCACCAACATTTTTTCCTGCACAATATGATATGCACTCTCCTGCAAAAATATCCTTACTTCTGACAAATCTGACTGTGGCTGAAGAATCAGGCACGGCCTTTTTCTTTCGGATTCTAACACCGCTTTCCCCTCTTCTAAAATCCGTTTAATCAACAGTCCACCCATGCCTGCAATAATAATAACATCTGCCTCATCAGGCAGAAGCCTTCCAAAGCCGTCTCCTAAGCGCAGTTCAATCTTGTCTGCAAGTCCCTGATCTGCTATATTGTACTCTGCAATCTCCAAGGGGCCTTTTCTCACATCCATGGCAATCACATTCACTGCCAAATTGCGTTTAATAAGGGCAATAGATACATATGCGTGGTCACATCCCACATCAGCAACCATAGAAGACTGTGGAGGCACCATATTAACCACAGCCTCCATTCTCTTCGACAATACAATATTTCGCATTTTGTTTACTCCAAATAATCCCGAAGCTTGCGGCTGCGACTTGGATGCCTTAACTTCCTAAGTGCTTTTGCTTCAATCTGACGAATACGTTCACGGGTTACGTTGAATTCCTTACCGACTTCCTCCAACGTTCTTGCACGCCCATCATCCAGACCAAAACGGAGTCTTAATACCTTCTGCTCCCTCTCTGTCAGTGTGGAAAGAACCTCAACCAGCTGCTCCTTTAATAATGTAAATGCCGCAGCATCTGCCGGAACAGGAACATTTTCATCCTGAATAAAGTCACCTAAATGACTATCCTCCTCTTCTCCGATTGGAGTTTCTAAAGAAACAGGCTCCTGGGAAATTTTCAAAATTTCTCTGACACGTTCTACCGGAACATCCATCTGCTCTGCAATTTCTTCCGGCGATGGCTCTCTGCCGAGTTCCTGTAGTAACTGACGGGATACACGAATCAGTTTGTTAATTGTTTCAACCATATGAACCGGAATTCGAATAGTTCTAGCCTGATCAGCAATGGCCCTTGTAATAGCCTGACGAATCCACCATGTAGCATAGGTTGAAAATTTGTACCCTTTTCGATAATCAAATTTTTCTACTGCCTTAATAAGACCCAGATTACCCTCCTGAATCAGATCAAGAAACAGCATACCCCTTCCGACATAACGCTTTGCAATACTGACTACGAGACGAAGATTTGCTTCCGCAAGTTTTTTCTTCGCATAATCCCCTTCATTAGCCAATTTCTCCAGTTCTTTTCTT